>JAJFFA010000777.1 GCA_021776885.1 Planctomycetota bacterium | reverse complement strand
AAGCAGGTGAGCCGATGATCGCTCCGCGCAACCTGGTCCTGGCCCTGGTCCTGGCGGCCCTGGTCGCGGCCAACGTGCTGCTCGGTGGAGAGACCCGCGTGCGGGTCCCGCGCGAGCTGTTCCCTGCTTTCCTGCCCAAGGATGCCCTGCGCGTCGAGATCGAGACCCCCGACGGGAGCCTCGTTCTGCAGCGCAATGCGACGGAGGAGCCCTGGATCCTTCCCGGCAGCGCGGACTATCCGGCGCGGGAGGAGCGTGTCGGCGCCCTGCTCGATCGCCTGGCGGCGCTCTCGGATCTCGACCTCTTGACCGAGGAGCCCGCGCGCGCGGTCGACTACGGGCTGGGCGAGGGTGCGTCGCAGGTGAGCGTCTTCGGCGCCGGGGACGTGCTCCTGGTGGCCCTCGAACAGGGCGACGCGGCTCCGGCCACCCGTGGCGGCGCGGCGCACTACGTGCGCGCGGCGGGCGGGCCGCGGGTGGTGCGGGCGCCGCGCTGGAGCGGACTCTCGGCGCGCCCCGTCGTCTGGCTCGACACGCGCTGGGTGCGCTTCGAGCCCGCCCTGCTGCGCGCCCTCGAGATCGAGGTCCAGGACCAAGCCCAGGACCAGCCCCAGGCCGCAAAGCGCGAGCGCCGTATCGAGCGCGAGGACGTCGAGCGCTGGCGCGACGACGCCGGGCAGGTTGTGCGCGCCGCACCCATGCGCGCCGTGCTCGACCGCCTGCGCAGCGTATTCTTCGACGAGGTCGTGTCGGCCACGGCGAGTGCGGCGCTGCGCGACGCGCCCGCCGCGTTGCTGCGCCTCGAGACGAACCGCGCGCGGGGGACCGACGAGCTGCGTGTGATCGAGCTGCGCCTGGGTGCCCGCGCAGCGGATGGTTCGCGGGAGGCGCAGGTCGACGAGACCCAGGTGGTGCGCCTGGGGCCCGAGATGGCGGCGGCTCTGGTCGAGACCCTGGGCGCGTTGATCGACGTGGAGGGCCTGCGTTGACCTCGGACGCGGACGGGAACGGGCGCAGGCGGCGGCTGCTCTGGCTGCTCCTGGTGCTCTCCGTCGCCGCAGCCCTGCGCCTGGCGCCGATCCGGCACGGCCTGCCGCGCAACTACGTGCCCGACACCCACGTCGTGCGCGCGGCCCTGGGCATGGCGCGGGACAAGAACCCGGTCCCGCCGGCGGGGGCCTACTCGACCTATCCGAACCTTTTGCCCTACACGCTCCTGCCGATCTACGCCGGGCGCTTCGCCCTGGGCCTGGCGGCTGGCGAGTGGGAGGGGGTCGAGGGCTTCGGCGATCACCTCCTGGAACACCCCGAGGACGCGCACCTCCTGGCCCGGGTGATGGTGGCTCTGTTCGGCGTCCTCGGGGTCTTCGCCGCCTACGGCGCGGCGCGGGCCGCCGGCCTGACGAGTGGTGCCCTGGTCTCCGCCTGGCTCGTGGGAACCTCGCTCCTGGTCGTTCAGCTCTCGACCCACGAGCGCCCGTGGGTGCCCTTGACCACCTTCATCAGCTTCGCGGCCTGGGGCGCGATCCGCGCCGGACGCGACGGATCCACCCGTGCCCTGCTGGCGTCTTGCGCCGCCGCGGCCCTGGCCTTCGCGACCCACCAGACCGGCGTCCTGGCCCTCGGCCTGCCGGTCTTCGCCTGGTTCCTCGCGCCCCTGGGCTGGAAGGCGGGGGACCTGCGCAGGCGGCTGCTGCAGGCGGCCGCGGGGCTGGGGCTGTTCGCCCTCCTGTCCTTGAGCCTGGGGCATCCCTACCTCCTGGTCCACGGCCGCGCGGAGGCGCAGGCCCTGGCGGGTGGGGCGGAGTCGGTGCAGGAGAGCGACCTCTCCCTCGGCGGTCAGCCCGTGCGCTTCGGGTTCGAGCTCTCGAGCTTCCGGCGTCTCTCGCGCGTCTCCTTCGGCTACGACCCGGTGCTCTGCCTGCTCGGGCTCGCCGGCCTGCTCCTCGCCCTGCGCGAGCGGCGCGCCCGCGCGGCGCTGGTCTGGACCCTGTGCTGGGGCGGCTTCTTCCTGTTCCACGAGAACGACCACGTGCGCTACCTGACGCCGGCCCTGGTGGGGCTGGCCCTGCCCGCGGGCTTCGTCGCCGAGCGCCTGGCGACGTGCTGCACCCTCGGTCGCGTGGCCCTGGGCCTGCTCCTGGCGCTGCCCCTGGTGCCGGCCACGCGCCTGGCCTGGGTCCTGCGTCAAGCAGACACCCGCGCCCAGGCGGAGGAGTCGCTCTTCGCCTTGCCCCTGGGCGCGCGCGTCGCCCTGGACCGCTACGCGCCGACGGTGGATCTGTCCCTCGACGCCCTCGAGCGGCTGGAGCGCGTGCGCGCGGCCCGGGGCGACGTGTTGACGGCGCGCGAGCGCCATCGCAAGTGGCTGCTGGGCGAAGGTCTGCTCGAGAAGGTGGGCTACGGCCTCGACGCGGTTCCCCTGGCGGACTACGCGGACTTCGACGAGCGCAGCGGCGAGGTCCACGTACGCGCCGGCCTCGAGCGCTTCGGTGCGGACCTCTCGAGTGTGCTCGAGAAGTCCGGGGCGACGCATCTGGTGACCTCCCAGCGCGCCGGAATGCCCGCGTTCTTCGACGGGCTCCTGAGCGAGGGTGCGGAGCTCGCGCGCTTCGATCCCGGCGGCGAGGGCCGCCTCCCGACGGAGATGGAGTTTCCGTGGTCGAGCCTGTGGAGTACGCGGCGGCCGGGGCCGCGGGTGATCGTCTACGCCCTGGAGTAGGGAGCGGGAGAGGGAGCGGGAGAGGGAGCGGCGTGAGAGTCGTTCCGGGTTCCTTGAGTGGGCGCGGAGGGAAGACCGAAGTGTTTGCCTTCGTTCCGAACCGATCGGCACACTCCTCGCCGGGGCGGGCTGCGCCCGCTTGCGGCTCGAGATGGGGCAAGCGGGGGTTACGCGAGGGTGGTGATTCTCCATGCCGTTTAACGCGCGGCTGCGCCGCTGGGGGAAAGGCTCGGCTGCGCCTCGCTTCCCCCGAACGGCGCTGCGCGCCGGGCCGAGCTGCGCTCGGCAGGGTCAGGACGGTTCGGGGGGCTGGAACGGGGGGCAACGGCCTCCACCGTCCTTGCCGCCCGGGGGCACGGCCTGCTGGGGCGCGAGTTTCCGCTTCACAGCTCCATTACCCGCCTGCGCTTCAGATCCGGGCGCATGGGCCCCGATGATCCCGACATGCGCCCGATCACGGATGCCGCCCAGCGTGAGCGCCTGCAGCAGCTCGTCAGCGAGTACTTTCGGCTCGAGGACGAGAGCGGGGCCCTCGATCCCGCGGACGCCGACGGGCGGCGCCGGCTCGACCAGCGCCAGGATCAGCTGGTGGCCGAGATGAAGGCCATCCGCGATCCCGAGGGCGAGCTCGACGGCGCCCTCACCCTGGTCGAGACCGGCATCGAGGACGGTGCGCTGCGCGCGGGTGTGGAGCGCTTGACCGAGCGCTGGTGGGCCAGCGTGCGGACGCGCTTCGAAGCGCGCGGGTAGGGGGCTTGGATCCCCGCAGCGTGTGCGCAGGGGTCAGGTCTCAGTCGCCCGAGCCTGACCTGCGCGCCTACTCGTAGCTCGCGCCGCCGCCCGTGACGAAGTCGAAGTCCGCCGACCAGTCCTTGCCGGTGCAGCGGAAGCGGCCGGGATGGTTGGTCGCGACGTCGGACGTCTCGAACTGGGTGATCGCGAGGACGTAGAAGGTCCCTGCTCCTGCGCAGGCGTTCGAGCCCTGGGCGTAGCGCTGATAGCGGTAGTGAAAGGTGGCGTCGTTGCGCGGGTCGCTCGGGGCCTCCGCCAGGTAGCCCGAGTCGACCAGCGTCGGCAGGAAGTCCCCGTCCTGCGACACGTCGTAGTTGTCGAAGCTGGCGTTGACGTCGTCCGTCGCCGGATAGTCGCCGGTGTCGAGCTTGTACTGCTCGATCGCATCGCGCACGACACGGATGTCGGCCAGGCGCCGAACGTCCCGCGCCGAGGCCTGTCGGTCCACGATCCTGGGAACCAGGACGCCAGCCATGATCGTGAGGATGAGAATCACGACGACCAGCTCGATGAGCGTGAAGCCAGCCCGTCGTCGGGACTCGAAGAGGTGTTTCATGGGGCGCATGCCGCGGACCGTCGGCAGGGAGAGGACACTAGATAGAGGGTGTATCGGAACCGGGAGGATGGGGCTTGAGCCCCGTTCTGGCTCCTCATGCAGGGCTGGAGCAGGGTCGACACGGAGGACTGGAGCGGGTCCTGTCGAGCCCCTTCGAGCGCATGCGGAGAGCGGGGCGCAGGCGGCGCCGACGGGCACGCGCGCGTCCAAGCCCGGCAGCCGGGTCCGGGGGTCGTGGCTTCGGTCGAGGCGGCCCGGGCGAGGGAGAGTGAGTCGCGGCCAGGGGGGACGAGCTGCTACCCTCGCCGCCATGCCGATCGACTTCGAACAGGACTACGGTGTCAACGCCGGCTACGTCCAGGGCCTCTTCGACGAGTGGACCCGTGATCCCGCGAGCGTCGAGCTTTCCTGGCGTGAGCTCTTCGAGGCCGGCCGGCCAGCCAGCGCGGCCCCGCCCGCCGGCGCGGACGCCAGCCCGCCCGCGGTCGCAGCCGCGCCCGCCCCGGTCAAGGGCGGCGCAGGGGACGACGCCGAGGACGCGGGTGGCGACGAGCTGGAGCGCCTGACCGGAGTCGCCGGGCGCATCGTCACCAACATGGTGCAGAGCCTCGAGCTGCCCACGGCCACCTCGGTGCGCACCCTGCCGGCGAAGCTGCTGGACGAGAACCGGCGCCTGATCAACGAGCACATGCGTGTGCGCGCCCTGGGCAAGGCCTCGTTCACGCACCTGATCGCCTTCGCCCTCGTGCGCGCCCTGGCCGACATGCCGCGGGTACAGGCCTCCTTCGAGCTGCGCGACGGGAAGCCCTACCGGCGCGTGCCCGCCCAGGTGAACCTCGGGCTCGCCATCGACGTGCCGGCGCCCGATGGCACGCGCATGCTGGTCGTCCCCAGCGTCAAGGCGGCGAACACCCTCGACTTCAGCGGGTTCCACGCCGCTTACGAGGAGATCGTCAAGAAGGGGCGCAGCGGCAAGCTGACCGCCGCCGACTACGCCGGCACGACCGTGACCCTGACCAACCCGGGGGGCTTCGGGACGCAGATGAGTGTGCCGCGCCTGATGCAAGGCCAGGGGCTGATCCTCGCCACGGGCTCGATCGGCGTGCCCGCCGAGGCCGCGGGCATGTCCGCCCTGTCCCTGGCCGACCTGGCCCTGGGCCCGGTGATGACCGTGACCAGCACCTACGACCACCGCGTGATCCAGGGCGCCGAGTCGGGGCTCCTGTTGAAGCGCGTGGACGAGCTCTTGCAGGGCGCCGACGGCTTCTACGCCGCCGTCTTCGGCTCCCTGCGGATTCCGTGGCGCCCCTACTCCGCGGAGAGCGGCCTGCGCGACGCGGACCGCCGCGACCACGCACGCATGCAGGCCAGTGTCTGGCAGTTGATCAACGCCTACCGCGTGCGCGGCTGCCGTCTGGCCGACCTCGACCCGCTCGAGTACAAGCCCGATCCCCTGCCCTCCCTCGACCCGGCCTCCTACGGCTTCACGGTCTGGGACCTCGACCGCCACTTCCTGTGCGGCAACCTGTCGGGGGACGAGCAGGACATGACCCTGCGCGAGATCCTGGGCGTGCTGCGCAAGGCCTACTGCCGGCGCTGGACGATCGAGTACATGCACATCGTCGACCGCGGCCGCAAGCACTGGATCCGTGACCAGGTCGAGCGCAAACCCGACTTCGAGTTCGACACCGAGCAGCGCATGCAGGTGCTCTCGGCCCTCTCCCGCGCCGAGAACTTCGAGCGCTTCCTGGGCGCGGCCTACGTGGGCAACAAGCGCTTCTCCCTCGAGGGCGCGGACACGCTGATCCCGGCCCTGGCCGAGCTGCTCGAGTGCGCCGCCGAGCGCGGCGTCGAGAAGGTCGTGGTCGGCATGGCCCACCGCGGCCGGCTCAACGTACTGGCGAACATCCTGGGCAAGTCCTACGCCCAGATCTTCGGCGAGTTCGAGGGCGTGCTGCTGCCGCTCTCGACCGAGGGCTCCGGGGACGTCAAGTACCACCTGGGCCAGCGCGGCACGTACCGCACGCGCGGCGGGGTCGAGGTCGCGGTGATGCTGTGCGCCAACCCCAGCCACCTGGAAGCGGTCGATCCGGTGGTCTGCGGCGTGACCCGCGCCTGGCAGGACGCCATCGGCGACAGCGATCGGCGCCGCGTGCTGGGCGTGCTGATCCACGGCGATGCCGCCTTCAGCGGCCAGGGCGTGGTGCCCGAGACCTTGAACATGTCCGAGCTGCGCGCCTACCGCTCGGGCGGCACCGTGCACCTGGTGGTCAACAACCAGATCGGCTTCACCGCCGGCCCGCGGGACCTGCGCTCGACGTACTACTGCACGGACATGGCCAAGAGCATCGAGGCGCCGATTCTGCACGCCAACGGGGACTTTCCCGAGTCCGTGCTGCGTGCCGTGCGCGTCGCCGTCGACTACCGCACCGAGTTCGGCGGCGACAGCGTGGTCGACATGGTCTGCTACCGCCGCTGGGGACACAACGAGGGCGACGAGCCGGCGTACACCCAGCCCGTGCTCTACGCCAAGATCCGCGAGCACCCCACGGTGCGCGAGAACTACACGCGGCTCCTGATCCGGCGCGACTCGATCACGCGCGAGGAAGCGGACGAGATCGGCGCGCGCTTCGATGCCGAGCTCTCCGAGGCCCTCGGCAAGCTACGCCAGGAGCCCAAGGGTGAGCTGCCCATCGCCGAGATCATCGATCTCGACGACGACGAGCCGGCG
>JAJFFA010000776.1 GCA_021776885.1 Planctomycetota bacterium | reverse complement strand
GAAGTGGTCGTTCCGGTCCGCGACGCCGCGGGCACGATCCAGGCCGTGCTCGACGTCGACAGCGATCGCCTCGACTCGTTCGGGCCCGCGGACGTCGAGGGTCTGGCGCGGATCGTGGCCAGGATCCACGCTTCCTGACGCGACCCGAACATGCCGGCCCCCACCTTTTTTGGGGGCGCCGAACTAGACTTGGTGAAGCTTCTGGGTGGGGGCGTGCCGCTGGCCCCCGCCTTCTCCTCAATCACGATTCGGAGATCCTGATGATCCGTCAAACGTTCGTCCTCGCAGGCGTCGCGCTCCTGGGCACGACCGCCGCCGCACAGCAAGTCACCAGCCTCGGGCGTGAGACGCCGGTCAAGGACGCCGGAACCTACCACGTCGCGACCGGGACATGGACCCGCTCGAGCTCGGCCCAGGCCGGCTTCGGCCCGGACGTGATCTACAGCAACGCGCGCAGCACGGGCTTCTTCCGCGGCCCGACCCTCACCACGGAGACGCTCTACGACCACGGCCGCGTCATGAGCACGAGCTCGCCCATCCCCTTCGACGGCGCCGTCGACATCTACGAGGTCGACGGCTTCCAGATCGGCTACTGCTCGGCGCAGCTGCGCGCGAACCAGGACCTGACCTACGAGTTCTACAACGACTACGCCGAGTGCACGACGCCGGCGAACAGCATCTCCGGCGTGATCGCCAGCTTCAACTTCCCCGGCAACCTGCCCGCCGCTGCGACCTCGGGCACCATCGCCTGCTGGACGGTCAACATCGACCTGGAGGGCACGACCACGACCTTCTCCCTGGGGGCGGACGTGGACGGCCAGTTCAACACGGGCGGCTTCGAGGACAAGTTCGGCTGGAGCTATCACCTGGGCAACGCCAGCGGCGGCAGCCAGGGCCCGCTGATCCGCGGGGGCTGCGGGCCGGCCAACCCGGCCCCCGGCCGCGGCACCTACACGGCCTCGCCCAACGTGACGAGCACGACCGGTCTGGGCACCAATGACTTCTTCTGGATCATGGACACGGCCGGCGGCAGCGTGGGCTGCTTCTTCTTCGGCGGCTGCAACGGGATGAACTCGAACCCCTACGCGTCGTTCCACATGGTGCTCTTCTCCGACGTCTTCGCCGGCGGCAGCGTGGGCACTCCCTACTGCCCGGCCAGCCTGAACTCGACCGGCATGGGCGGCGTCACCAGCGGCACCGGATCCGACGTGGCCTCGCCCCTCAACCTGACCCTCGAGGCCAGCCCCGTGCCCAACACGCCGGGCCTGTTCTTCTTCGGCCCGACCCAGCTCATGAACACGCCGGACTTCGGCGAAGGCGTGCGTTGCGTCGGTGGCCAGACGAAGCGCGTCTTCCCCGTCGGCGCCGCCGCCGGCAACGTGCGCAGCCAGACCCTGGACGGGAACGCTCCCTACGCCTCGACGATCGTCATGGGCGCCAGCCTCAACTTCCAGTACTGGTGCCGCGAGGCCATGAGCGCCGGCGACATCGACGGCGACGGCATGGTCGAGCCCTTCACCACCACGAGTGCTCTGAACATCGTGTTCCAGTGACACCCGCTGCCTGAACAGAGCGGCGCCCCCGCACTCCCGGCGAGTGTGGGGGCGCTCTCGATTCCAGCCATGGGCGAAGACCTCATCTCGTGGATGAATGCGCACCCGGGCCTCGTGCGCGCAGCCGGGGTCGCGTCCGTCTTCACCTTCGTCGGCAGCCTGGTGCTCTTGCCGCTGCTCGTCGCGCGGCTTCCCGCCGACTACTTCGCGCGCGATGAGGCTCCAGCCGGCGCGCGGGCCCACCCCGTCCTGCGCGCTGCCCTGGGCCTGGGCCGCAACCTGCTGGGCGGCCTGCTCGTGCTGGCTGGGCTGGCCATGCTGGTCCTGCCCGGCCAGGGCCTCTTGACCCTCCTGGCCGGGCTCGTCCTGTCCGACTTCCCGGGCAAGCGCCGGCTGGAGCTGCGCCTGGTGCGGCGGCCCGCCGTGCTCCGCGCGCTCAACTGGATGCGCCGGCGCGCGGGGCGCCCTGCCCTGCTCCCGGCGGCGCCCAGCGTGACCCGCGAGTAGGCCGGTCAGGGACGCGAGCGCCAGGCCAGGCTGACGCCGAGGGCTCCCAGGAGCGGCGCTGTGAAGTAGATCCACAGGAAGCCCAGCTCGCCACTGACCAGCGCCGGGCCGAAGGAGCGGGCCGGGTTCATGGAGGCCCCGGTGCTGGGGCCGCCGAAGAACGCCTCCACAGAAACCGTGGCGCCGACCGCCAGGGCCACGGCCCAGCGCGGCCAGCGCCGGCGCGAGCTGACCTCCAGGATGACCGCCATCAACAGGGCAGTCATCGCCAGCTCGAGCCCGAAGGTCGACCCGACGCCGGCGCTGGGTTCCGTGCGCCCGAGGGTCCCGTGCTGTGGGGCCAGGGCGCGCAAGGCCCAGGACGCGAGGCCCGCGCCGGCGAGCTGGGCGGCGACATAGGGCAGGAGGTCGCGACGCGCGAGACGGCGCTGGAGCGCCATGCCCAGGCTCACGGCCGGGTTGATGTGCGCCCCCGAGACTCCACCGAGCCAGACGATCACCAGGGCCACGGTCAGTCCGAAGGCCAGGGCGACCCCGAGGGGTGTCACGCGCCCCCCGGTCACGTCATCGACGACGATGGCCCCGGTCCCGAAGAAGACCAGGACGAAGGTCCCGGCCCCTTCGGCCAGGCAGCGCAGCGGCAGGCGGTCCATGGCCGCATTCTGCGCCACGGCGCCCGGCCCGGCCTCGTCAATCGCAGATCAAGACTTCGAGACCATCGCTCAGATTGAAGCCCACCGGGCCGCCCGCGGGGTCGCGGTACCAGGCCTGCAGGTAGAGCACGTCGCCAGCCTGGGCGCTGCCCGCCCCCGAGGCACCGCGCAGCAGGGTCAGATCGAGCAAGCGCGTCGCCGTGCCGGCCCCATCCGTGACCAGGGGAGGGTGCAAACGCACGCTGCCCACGCTCCCCGATCCCACGCAGCGACGCCCGTCGCCGAAGGGCGCCGACACGGCCGCTCCCCCGTAGAAGAACAGGGTCGGCTTGCCCGCGGGGGCGTCACGCACGCTGATCCGGAAGAGGTTGGCGGCCAGTGACGCCGTGCCGGTCCAGTCCATGCGCGCCCCCGCTCCGGCCGAGTTGGGCGCACCGACGCAGTAGTTGAGTGGCTCGGCGCAGCCCTCGATCTCGAGGTCGAAGCTGCTGAAGCCGAAGTAGTCCACCTCGGGCTCGGGGTTGTCCATGATCACGCGCACGCGCACCTGGGTCGACGGCGTGTCAGGAACGGTCCAGTCGAAGGAGTGCATCGAGCCCTCCGCCGTCGAACCCGGCGGCAGGTTGTCGGCGATGGGGATCCACGGCCCTCCGATGCCGGTGAGCGAATACGCCAGGTCCCAGTTCTCCTGGTCGTGGGCGATGGCGATGTGCCACTCGACGCGGAAGACCTGCCCCACGCTGAGCACCTCGCCCCCGTTCGGGGAGTCGAGGGTGACGTGGGCCGAGGAGACGGCCGTGATCAGAACGGAAGCCAGGGCGACGCGCAGCGCACGCGCGCCAGTGGGCGGCTCGAACATGGTGAGAGTCCTTGGAACAGAGCTTCTTGGGTGGGGCGAACCACGTGCCCTGATTCTCCAGGAGCCTGGTGACCTGCCCCTGAACCCGCGATGAGATTCTGCTCACCTACCTCCCACGGGCGCGCCCCAGGGGGAAGGACGGCGGAATGGCCCCCTGGGTTCCGCGACTTCCTACGAAGCCTCGGGCAGCTCCCAGACGACGACCTCGGCGTCCTCGAGCCCCTCGAGCTCGAGCGCCGCTTCCTCCCGCAGGCCGGCACCGTCCCCAGGGCCCAGCTCCTCTCCCGCGAGCCGCACGCGCCCGCGGGCCACGTGCACCCAGGCAGAACGCCCGGGTTCGAGTGCAAGCGTCGCGCCCTCGCCGGCCGCGAAGAGACCCGCGTAGGCCCGGGCATCCTGGTCGATGCGCAGGGAACCCTGCGCGCCGTCCTGCGAGACGACCAGACGCAGCGCCCCACGGCGCTCGCCCTCGGGGAAGGCCCGCTGCTCGTAGCGCGGCGCGCCGCCCCGGGTGCGGGGCAAGACCCACATCTGCAGAAAGTGCGCAGGCTCGTCTCGCGACGGGTTGAACTCGCTGTGGGTGACCCCCGAGCCCGCGGACATGAGCTGCACGTCGCCCGCACGCATCTCGGACCCGTTGCCCATGCTGTCGCGGTGCGCGAGCGCGCCCTCCAGGACGTAGGAGACGATCTCCATGTCGGCATGTCCGTGTTCGCCGAACCCGCGCCCGGCCGCGACCTTGTCCTGATTCAGGACCCGCAGCGGGCCGAACTGCACGAACTCCGGGTCGTGGTACCCGGCGAAGGCGAAGGTGTGGTGGGTGTCGAGCCAGCCGTGGTCGGCGTGGCCGCGGTCCTCGGAGCGGCGGATCTGAATCATGGGCCCCTCCCTAGCCCGGGCCGCGCCGGAGTTCCAGCCGAGCGCCATGCGCGACGCCCCAGGCCCGCTGACCCTCTTCCGTTTCCCGTGCCCCTGGGCGGGGTACTCTTGGGTTGGCCTGCGGTCCGGCCGCGCCGACGCCATGAACCAGGAATCCACCCGCGAGTCGCTCCTGCTGCGCCTGAGCGGCGCCGAATCCGGCGCCTGGGACGAGTTCCACCGGCGCTACGGTCCCCTGATCCGCTCCTTCGCCCGACGCGCCGGCCTGCAGGAGTCCGACTGCGACGACGTGCTCCAGGAGTCCCTGGTCAGCCTCACCCGGTCCCTGCCCCGCTTCCACTACGACCGCCGCAAGGGTCGCTTCCGCTCGTACCTGAAGACCGTGGTCCTGCGCGGAATCGGGCAGAAGACCTGTCAGGGCCAGGGGACATCGGCCCTAGGGATGGAGTCAGACATCCTGGCGAGCGCGCGGGCCCGACCCGACCTCGAGGGCGTGTGGGAAGAAGAGTGGCGCCGACACCACGTGCGCCGCGCCCTGCAGCACCTCTCGGGCGAATTCCGGGAGCGCGACCGCCTGGCGTTCCAGCGCTACGCCCTCGAGGGGCGTGACGCGCAAGCCACGGCCAGCGAACTCGGCATGAGCCTCGACCACGTCTACCAGGTGAAGTCGCGCATCCTGAAGCGCGTCGCCGAGCTCGTCGCGCAGCAGGTCCGCGAGGAGGGCTGAGCCCATGGCCGAGCCCTGGTTCGAGCGCGAGGCCGAGCTCTTCGCCACCCTGCGCGAGGTGCACGCCGTCGACGACCCCGTGCCGCGCATCCCCGGCTACGAGGACCTGTCGCGCATCGGACGCGGGGCCCAGGGCACCGTCTTCCGCGCCCTCGAGACGGCCAGCGGGCGGCGTGTCGCGATCAAGGTGCTGCGCTCGGACTTCGCCACGGACCGCCCCGCGCAGCGCCGCTTCGAGCGCGAGATCGAGTTCGCCCGGCGCCTCGACCACCCCGGGGTGGTCGCGCTCCTGGCCCACGGCTCGACGCCCGGGGAGGGCCTTCCCTACCTGGTGATGGAGCACATCGACGG
This sequence comes from Planctomycetota bacterium, assembly GCA_021776885.1. GTDB lineage: Bacteria > Planctomycetota > UBA1135 > UBA1135 > JAJFFA01. The sequence goes on along the minus strand of JAJFFA010000776.1, from coordinate 517 downwards.
CGTGCCCCTCGACGAGTTCCTGGCCGAGACGCCACCCGTGGATGAGGTGCTCGAGGTCCTGCTCGACGTGAGCGACGCCGTCTTCCACGCCCACCAGCGCGGCGTCCTGCACCATGACCTGAAGCCTGGCAACATCCGCATCGACGCGGACGGTCGGGCCCACGTCCTCGACTTCGGACTCGCACGCCCCCTCGACCAGGGCGCCGGGATCCTCGCGGAGACGGGCGAGAGCGCCCTCTCGCGCAGCGGCGACTTCCTCGGCTCCCTGGCCTGGGCCGCCCCCGAGCAGGTCGACCTGGCCAGTGAGGTCGACGTGCGCACCGACATCCACGCCATCGGTCTCTTGCTGTACCGCGCCCTCGCCGGGCGACCCGCTTACCCCGCCGGAGCCAGCCTGCAGGAGACGGTGCACGCGATCTCGACCCGCGAACCCCGGCGCCTGCCCGCGGCGCGGCTGGCCCAGGCCGCGCGCCCCGCCGACCTCGAGCGGGTCGTTCGACGCTGCCTCGAGAAGCGC
>JAJFFA010000775.1 GCA_021776885.1 Planctomycetota bacterium | reverse complement strand
GCAGGCGCTCCTCGCGCTCGACGCGAAAGCCGATGTCGCGCAGCGAGACCGCGATCTGGTTCTGACCCAGGCGCGAGAAGCGCGCCTCGTGGGGCTGGTGGCCCCGACGGCCGGCGAGCTCGATGGTGATCGTGCTGCGGCTGCCCAGCAAGGTGCGCGCCAGCACCTCGTCCAGGCGCAGGGTCTCGTCGATCGGAAGCAAGTCGTGCAGCCGGCCGCCCAGGAAGCGTGCCGGATCGAGGCGCAGGTCGCCGCCGGCGTGGAAGCCCTGGATGTTGCCCTCGGCGTCGAGGCGCAGGTGGATGTCCGGGAAGGCCGAGAGGACCGTGTCGAGGTCCAGGCTGCGGACGAGATCGCGGCGCCGGAAGTCTTCGTTGGCGCGCTCGAGCGCGCTGCGCTGACCGACCTCGGCACTGACGTCCCGGGCGGCGCCGAGGATGCGCTGGCCGACCGGATCGACGCTGAGGGTCCAGGCCAGGTGGCGGAAGCTCCCGTCCGCGCGACGGAAGCGGTGCTGGAGGCGCACGCCACCCTCGCCCTCGGCGACGCGTTGCAGGGCGGCCGCGGTGGCCGCGCGGTCGGCCTCGTGGACACGCTCGGTGAGAGCGCTCTGGATCAGACCCTCCCGCCCGAACGGCGAGCCAGCATCCCACGCTGGATTCAGTCGAATGAAGACCCCATCGAGCGTGAGCTCGCAGAGAAGGTCCTCCGAGACGTCAAAGAAGCCTTGCAGCGGCACCCCTACCCTCCTTGAAACCGAACCGAGAGCCGACGCGACCCTGGCAGATGGGCCACGCACCGGACTGCTCAAGCTTCGGCAGGGCTCTGGGTCAGCTTGACGGCCTGGAAAAATCGTCCCGGGGCTGGGAAAGGAAGGCTCAGCCCCCCCCTTCTGGCGCCCCCCGCAGCACGTGCTCCGGGAAGGGAGTGACACCCGAGCCCGTCCGACTGCGCAGGTTGGAGCCGGGCCCGCGCTTGGCGCTGAAGGGCACCCGGGCCGCGTCCGCGGCCACGAGCTGGCGGTGCAGCTCGGCGCGCATGCGCTGCACCGTGGCCCCGTGCTCCTCGGAGCGGATCAGGTTGTGCTGCTCGCGGGGGTCGGCGGCCAGGTCGTAGAGCTCGTCCGTGTCCCAGACACCGTGGTACTGGATCAGCTTGAAGCGCTCCTCGCGCAGGGCGAAGACCGTGGGCGTGTGGGGGAAGTTCCATTCCCAGTAGTACTCGTAGAGCAGGCTCTGGCGCCACTTCGCGGGGTCGAGCTCGCCGCTCGCCAGGCCCAGGAAGCTGCGCCCCTGCATGGCGGCCGGAACCTCGAGGCCGGCGGCCTCGAGGAAGGTCGGAGCGACGTCGATGTTGGCGACGACCGAGTCGACGCGCGTGCCCGGCTCGATCAGGGTCGGGGCCCAGGCCAGGAGCGGGACACGCATCGACTCCTCGTAGGCGTTGCGCTTGTCGATCAGCCCGTGCTCGCCCCACAGGAAGCCATTGTCCCCCATGTACAGGAGCAGGGTGTCGTCGGCCTGGCCGCTCTCCTCGAGCTGTCGCACGACGCGCCCGACGCTGTCGTCCACCGCCAGGAGCGCCTCCGTGTCGCTCCGGTAGAGCCCCTCGATGCCGCCCTCGTCCGAGCGCGCGCCGTGGGCCGGAAAGTCGACGCCGTGCCAGCTGTTGCGCTGGTTCTGCACCCACATGGGAGCGTCCGCGTCGGGCGCCTGGGTGGCCGGGGTCGGGAAGGGCTCGTCCGCGTAGCGCCCCGCATGGCGCTGCGCCGGGGTGAAGTTGTCGTGCACGGCCTTGTGCGAGAGGTACAGCAGGAAGGGCGCATCGCCCTCGCGCTGCTCGAGCCAGTCGATGGCGTAGTCGGTCAGCTCGTCGGTGATGTAGCCCGCCTGGGGTCGGGCCTCGCCGTTGACGTTGAGGCTCCAGCCGCCGCGGGCGGGGGGCTGATAGACGCCCTGGCCACGGAAGCTGACCCAGTGGTCGAAGCCGGGGCGCGGAGCGTCGCTCGCGCCCCCCATGTGCCACTTGCCGACGAAGGCCGTCTCGTAGCCCCCGGCCTGCAGCAGCTGGGGGAAGGTGGTCAGCTCGCTCGGCATGGCGTCGTTGTTCGAGACGACCCCGTGCCGGTGGGTGTAGAGGCCGGTCAGGATCGAGGCGCGCGAGGGCGAGCAAAGGCTGGTCGTGACGAAGGCGTTCGCGAAGTACGCCCCGCGCGCCGCCAGGGCGTCCAGATGCGGTGTCTCGAGGTAGGGATGGCCCATGAAGCCGGCGGCGTCGAAACGATGGTCGTCGACGAGGATCAGCACGATGTTGCGGGGCCTCGGCACCCGCGGTTCCGTCCTGGCGCCGGCCCGCGCGACGGCGCCAGCGGCCGGCAGGAACATCAGACAGGCAAGCAGGGCGGCGGCGCCTCGGGGAGCGCCGGTCGGGGTTCGCGCGGATCGTCGTGTCATGCGGATACCGGGGTCACGAGGGGCGTTGGAGGCTGAATCGTAGCCAGGCACCAAGGCCTTCCAACCTCTTGTACAAGGTACAATGCAGGCCTCGACGGCCAGGGTGCTCACTCCCGGCCAACCCCGCCTCGGCACCCAGCCGACGGCATCACGCACCTCTGGCCAGCCCCGCTCGCATCTGGCGCATGGCACAGCGCTTGCAGGAAGCGCGGCAAGATTCGGCCAAGCTCGAGGGAGACTCCTCGTTCTGGGCGTGTCCTCAGTCCCTCCCGGCTGTTCGAAGGTTTTTCAATGCACTCTCTGGCGAACACCATGACATCGGGGAACGGGATGGAAGAGAAGCAGATCGCGCGGGAGCTCCGAGCACCAGGCCCTCCCGGCCTGCGAGAGCCTGCGCGAGGTCCGGACGAGGGCGCCACGGAGCCCGTACCAGCAACCATCTTGCTGGTCGATGATTCTCGAGATCAACTCCGCATCCTGACGCAACTTCTGCGCTCCGAGGGATATCAGGTGCTCGCGGCAGAGAGTGGCGAGGCTGCCATCGAGATCGCTGTGAGCCACGCGCCCGAGCTCGTGATCTTGGATGTGCGCATGCCGCCAGGAATGGACGGCTTCGATGCCTGTCGAAGGCTCCACGAGGTGTGCGACCCAGCGCCATCCGTGCTCTTCCTCAGTGCTCACGCAGCGACGGCGAACATCGTGCGAGGCCTGGACCTGGGGGGGATCGACTACCTCGCGAAGCCCTACGACGTGGATCACCTGATCGCGCGGATCAGGTCCGCGATCCGAGCCAGGCAGCACTTCGAGTCGCTGCGCTCTCAGGTTGCGATCGACGCCCTGACCGGGCTGCTGAACCGCGCGGAACTGAACTCCCGTGGAACAGAACTCATGGCCCTCTGCGAGCGCCACGACCTCACTTTTTGCTGCCTCACCATCGATGTGGATCGGTTCAAGCTGATCAACGACACCCACGGACACCTCATGGGGGATAGCGTTCTGCGCGAGATCGCGGCGCGGCTCCGCGAAGTATCGCGACAAGCCGACACCCCATTCAGGTTGGGGGGAGACGAGTTCTTGCTACTCGCCCCCGAGTCGACCCCGAACACCGCGCTGGCGTTGGCCGACAGGCTCCGCGCAGCCATCGCCGACGAGCCGTTCACCCTCCCAGGAGCGAACGGCGCGGGAGTGCGGGAGCAGGTCACGGTCACGGTCAGTGTGGGCGTGGCTTCCTGGCGGCCTGGATCCTTGCTGAAGGACATCTTGCATGAAGCCGATGCAGCCCTCTACGCCGCAAAGAGAGCCGGCCGCAACCAGAGCACGGCAGCTCGCCAACCTTGAACGCGCGAGCGAAGAGGCTCTACGACAGGCGCAGGCGTCGGACACTCAGCAGCGCAGCGTCTATTGCGCTGCAATACTCGCCAGTATTTGCTTCACTCGATTGAAGTCCGCGGGCTTGGTCAAGTGGTGGTTGAATCCCGCCTGCCGCGCACGCTCTCGGTCTGACTCTTGGCCATAGCCCGTAATGGCCACGAGCACGGCATCCCTCAGGGTCGGCTCTTCGCGCATTCGCCGCGCCACCTCATAGCCATCGATGTCCGGCAGCCCTATATCCAACAACACCAGCTCCGGTCGATAGTCGACCGCTACCTCCAGAGCAGCGGCACCGCAAGCTGCTGTCCGCGCATCATGCCCGCAGGCCTTGATGAGCTGTGCCATGCTGTTCTTCGCATCGATGTTGTCATCGACCACGAGGACGCGGCGCTGCTCTGAATCCGGCGCGGCCCGCTGGCCCGGACTCGGCGCGGACGTGGGAACGACGGTCAACAGAGGAATTCGCACGACGAACTCGCTCCCCTCCCCGACGGAACTGTATGCGTCGATCGTTCCACGATGCATCTTCACAAGTTGCTGAGCAAGGCTCAAGCCGAGACCCAGCCCACCTTCCGACCGGGCCATGGACCGCTCTGACTGCGTGAACAGGTCAAAGATGCGCGGCAGCAATTCCGGAGAAATCCCTGCTCCCGAATCACGCACTCGCAGTACCGCCTCATCGCCTTCCTGCTCGACGGACAGGAAGATCCTTCCTCCGTCAGCCGTGTACTTGGCGGCGTTGGCCAGGAGATTCACAACGACTTGCTCCATTCGCGCCGCGTCCGCATGCAGATAGACTTCCGCCTTGGGAACAGCCAGCTCCAGTGCATGCCTGTGCTCATCAATCGTCGGGCGTACCGTCTCGACAGCGTGGGTGACGATCGTATTGAAAGACACGCGCTCGCTGTTGAGACGAATCCTCCCCGTGGTAATACGCGATATCTCCAGAAGGTCGTCGATG
>JAJFFA010000774.1 GCA_021776885.1 Planctomycetota bacterium | reverse complement strand
GGCCGGTCAGGATCGAGGCGGTCGAGGGCCAGGTCCAGCTCGAGCTGGCGCTCGCGTTCTCGAACAGGACGCCGCGCTCGGCCAGGGCGTCGATGTGTGGTGAGGTCGGTCGCGCGTAGCCGTAGCACGACAGGCGGTCCGCGCGCTGGGTGTCCATCACGATCAGGACGACGTTGGGGCGCGCGGTCGTGGCGCGGGTGCGCGCGCGGGGCACGCGGTTCTCGAGGGCCAGGTCGCCGAAGCCGATGCGCAGCTCTTCGAGGGGCATCGACGCTGCGGGGTCGCCGGCGGGGAGGCTCGTCGAGAGCACCACCCGGCTCCCGGGTCGCACGGCGAGGCCGCCCTCGCCCACGTGCTTCCATTGATAGGGCTCGGGCTCCCAGCGCCCGCGCACCTTGCGCGGCAAGCGCATCGAGTGGGCGAAGACCGACTGGCCGTCGACCTCGACCTCGAAGTCGACGGTGATCGCGTCGGCGCCTTCGGGGATGCGCTCGACGACGCGGCGGTCGACGCCGGCGGCGAGACGCAGGCGCAGGCCCTCGGGATCGGCGCCCGCGGGCACGAGCAGCTCGACCCGCGACGGCGGCGGCAGCCACAGCGAGGGCTTGTCACCGGAGTCGGTGTCGTTGGCCGCGTTGGGCGTGATCACGATCAGCTCGGGCGTGTGGCCCTCGGGGGCGGAGAGCACGCGACGGTTCTCGCTGGGGGCGAGGTAGTCGCCGGCGTACACGCGGCGCTCGAAGGTCGGGGCCTGGCTGGCGTGCTGGAGCGCGACGGTCAGGGGAGCGACCAGGGCCAGGGAGGCGAGCAGGCGACCGAAGGGGCCGCCGAAGGGGGCGCGCGAGCGCTCGCGCCGCACGCGGCGGGCCTCGGCGCTGCGCACGACGAGGAAGACGACCAGGGCCAGGACCAGGGCGATGGGCGCCAGGACGTAGACGTGGTCGAGGTCGAGGGCGCCGCTGGTGCGCGCGCCCTCGCCGCGACGCGGGAAGGGCCAGCCGGCCATGCCCGCGAGGAGGGCGGCGAAGCTGAAGGCGCACAGGGCGAGGGTGCGGGAGGGGCTGCTGCCGTCCCGGCCGTCGGCGTTGGGGTCCGCGTCGTGGATCTCGTCGGGGGCGGTGCGGTGGGCCAGGAGCGCGGCGATCAGGCCCGGCACGAGGCCAGCGAGGGCCAGCTCGAAGCCGCGGGCGGAGAGGTCCCAGAGGGCGAGGGTGCGCTCGGTCTCGCTGGCGTCCGGCAGGCGCTGTCCGAAGGAGGTCCAGACCGCCGCCGTACGCACGAGGCCGACGACGGCCGCGGCCCACAGGCCGGGGGTCAGCCAGGCCGTCCAGGAGGGGCGAGAAGAATCGGGGTCAGGCAAGGTGGCGGCAGGGTACCGGATGGCCGCTTGGCACCGAATCACGCGCTGGGGACCTTCCCCCGGGACCCCGGCTTAGCGCAGACTGCGTGGATGGCCGCACCCGAGGAATCCGCCGAGAGCGCAGAGGCGCAGCCCGTGTTCCGCCGGGTCCGGGGGCTGGTGCCGCTCGTGGTGCTGGTGCTGGTCGGTCTGGGGGTGCCCGGGTTCCTCAAGTGGAGCGTTCCGCGCCTCGAGGCGCGGGCCGCGCGCATGCGCGAGGAGGCGCCCAGCGAGCCCGAGGGGCGCCTGTCCCTGGCGCTCGAGTTCCTGCGCCCGCGGATCCACACCGCCATGATCCAGGCCCGCTTCTCGAGCGAGCGGCCCTGGTACGTGACCCACCAGGTCGAGGGCACGGACGCCACGCAGCCCGAGATCTGGGGCATCGACCTGAGCGACCTCGAGCAGGACATGGTGGCCCAGGAGGGGCTCGTGGCGCGCCTGGTGCTGCCCGCGCCCGAGGTCCTCGAGCACGGCCGGCTGGGGGGGGACAAGGCCCAGGGCGTGCCCTACTTCAAGCAGGGGGCCCAGGTGCCGGACCCGAGCACCCTGGCCTGCGAGCGCCTGGTGCGCTACCTCGAGCGCATCACCCACGGCCTGGCGGGGGACATCCCCGGGGCCCGCCTGGAGGTCCAGGTGGGGGACGTGCGCTCGGACGCTTGACCCCGGGGGGACCCGCCCCGTACCCTCCCTGGCTCGATTTTGGCGGCGCCAGCCGCGTTTCCGACGAGAGCTCCAGGATCAACACGATGGCCAAGTCCAGAATCAAAGCCGGCGGACCGACCCGCGGACGCAAGCGCGTGCGCAAGATCGGAATGGGGTCGGGCAAGTACCACGCCGAAGTGCGCGCCAAGAAGAAGGGTTGAGGCGCGTGCGGCGTTCCTCGCGTTCGCTGCAGTCCCTCCTCTTCCTCGCGTTGCTCGCTGCCTGTGCGGCGCCCCAGGGGCGCGACGGGGAGGGTCTGTCCGCGTCTACGGGCAAGGCCGGATCGGCTGCCTCGGAGCTCTCCCTCGAGCTGCTGCCCGCGCCCGCGGCCGACGGACCGGTCACGGGGCTCGACTGGTCGGCCGCCGCGCAGGGCGTCGACGTGGCGACCTGGACCGAGGGCGACAAGGTCAGCGCGACGCTCTGCAGCGCCGACTACGACGCCAGCGCCGGGCGCTTCGGGCCGCGGCGGCGGGTGATCGCCGGCGAGAAGTGGTTCGTCAACTGGGCCGACTTCCCGGCCAGCGCCGTGCGCGGCAGCCTGCGGGTCGCGAGCTGGATGGCCTCGGCTCCCGAAGGCGGCTACGCCTACGGCGTGCGCACCGCGCTCAGCTCCGACGCGGGCGAGACGTGGAGCGAGCTGGGGTCCCCGCACACGGACGACTCGCCCGTGGAACACGGCTTCGTGTCCTGGGTCGTCTGCCCCGAGGACGAGCCGGCCGGCGACTTCGCTCTGACCTGGCTCGACGGCCGCGCTACCGCACAGGGTGGGTCGACCGGGCTGTGGTTCGGCACGCTCGATGTCCAGGCGGGGCGCTTCGACGAGTTCGAGCTCGACGAGCGCGTCTGTGACTGTTGCCAGACCAGCGCAGTGCGCTGCGCCGACGGGACCGTCGTCGTCGCCTACCGCGACCGCTCCGATGAGGAAGTGCGCGACGTGTCGATCGTGCGCGGGCGGCCGGGGGACGCAGGTCGCTTCAGCTCCCCGAAGCGCATCCACGCCGACGGCTGGAACATCACCGGCTGCCCGGTGAACGGCCCCAGCCTCGCCGTGCGCGGGGACGAGGTGGCGTGCGCCTGGTTCACTCTGCTCGGCGGGAGCCAGCCGCGGGTGTTCCTGGCGCGCTCGAAGGACGCGGGCGGGCGCTTCGGGTTGCCGACGCGCCTGGACGACGGACTGCCCCTCGGGCGCGTGGACGTGGTAACCCTCGACGGCGGCGGCTGGGTGGTCTCATGGCTCGAGAAAGTCGGCGAGGCGGCCGAGTGGCGCGCGCGCCATGTGCCGGATCGCGGCGAGCCTGGGGAGTCCCTGGTGCTGGGGCAGGTGAGCGGTGAGCGGGTGGATGGGCTGCTGCGGAT
>JAJFFA010000773.1 GCA_021776885.1 Planctomycetota bacterium | reverse complement strand
TCGGGCCCGACTGAAACGCCTACGGCGTCCCCGTTGACTGCTTGGCCGTCTGCTACTGCGACGGTTCCCCCGACGACTGTGAGACCGACTGCGACGGCAACGGGACTACGGACGACTGTGAGAACCTCGCCGACCACGACGGGAACGGCGTCGCGGACGCCTGCGAGACGATCGGCGTGAACTACTGCACCGGCGCTCCGAGCTCGGCCGGCGTCGGCGCGCGGATCCTCGCCCTCGGCAGCGAGGTGGTGGCCGACAATGACCTGACCCTCGTCGCCACAGACCTGCCGAACAGCGTCTTCGGCCTGTTCTTCTTCGGCAGCACGCGCATCCAGGTGCCCTTCGGCGACGGCTTCCGCTGCGTCGGCGGCAGCGTCTGGCGCCTGCAGCCCCCGGTCAACTCCGGCGGCAACGGAACCGCGCTGCGCAACGTCGACCTGAGCGCGAACCCCGCGGCCGGGCGCATCATCCCCGGGGCCACGACGACCTTCCAGTTCTGGTTCCGCGACACCCAGGGCGGTCCCGCCGGCTTCAACCTGACGGACGCGACCGAGGTCATCTGGCAGTGATCGCGGGCAGGGAGCGGGGGCGCTTCCGCCGCTGATTCCACGGGCCCGGCCCATCGGCCCGGGCCATGGTTCTAGTGGCGCGTGTACGCCCGGTGCGGCCCGCCGGGGCTCCACGGGGCGTGCAGCTCGAAGCTGAGCGCGCCGCTCTCGGACGGGCTGCGGAAGCGCAGCTCGCAGCCATCGGCCGGCAGGTAGAAACGATTCGCGGCCACGGGAACGAGGTGCTGCAGGTCCGCGTCCGGCGTCCACGCGAAGCCGAGGCCCTGCGCGCTGGCCTCGATGACCACGGGCACATCGCCCTCGGCGGCGCCGTCGCCGGCGTACAGGCCCGCGAGACGCGCTCCGGCGCCAGGATCCCAGCCGAACGACTCGAGCGCGGCCGGAGTGTCGACTTCCTCGCCGAGCAGGATGCGCAGCACGTCGCGGTGGACGCGCTGGAACGGGAGGCCGGCGCCCAGGTTCGAGAGGTGCACCACGTACACGTCCGCCTCGGGCACCACGCTGAGCGTGGCCGTGAAGCCCGCGTGGGCCCCCGTCTGGTCGAGGACGGCGTACTTCCCGGCACGGCTGCGCCCCCAGCCGTAGGGCCAGGCGGTGCGCTGGACATCCACGAGGGTCTGCGCATCGACGGCACGCAGCCAGGCCAGGAGATCGTCCACCGTGCCCTGCATCGATCCGCTGCCCAGGGCATAGGAGTAGTCGCGCGCGGGAACCCGTGCCCGGCCGCTCGCCGTCGGCGCGAAGACGTAGCCCCGCGCGACGGGCCCGGCCGTTCCGACCTCGCCGGTGGCCGACATGCCCAGGGGCTCGAGCAGGTTCGCGCGGACGAAGTCCGGGAAGTCCTGACCCGAGACGACCTCGACCACGTGGGCCAGGAGCGCGTAGCCCGAGTTCCCGTAGACGCTCGTGGACCCGGGCTCGAACTCCAGCGGGAACTCGCTCTGCCACTGGACGAGCTCCTCGAGCCCGATGCCCTGCGCGGTGCGCTGCTCGAAGCCCGGCAGGCCGTGGTGATCGGGGATCCCCGAGGCGTGGGACAGGAGCTGCTCGAAGCTGATCTCCGCGCCGCGCGGGTAGTCGGGCAGGACGCTCGCGACAGGATCGGCGAGGGCGAGGGCTCCGCTGTCCTCGAGCAGCAGCAGGGCCGCCGCCGTGAAGGTCTTGGTCACGGACGCCAGGTGGAACTTCGTGCGCGGGGTGTTCGGCACTCCGCTCTCTGCGTCCGCGAGGCCATAGGCGCCGCGGAACACGACCTGCTCCCCGCGCGCGGCGAGCACCACGCCGGAGAGCTCCCCGCGCGCCTCCCACCCGGCGAGGTAGGCGGCGATGGCCTCGCGCGCGTCCGCCGACTGCACTTCCTCGGGGTCGTCGTGACTCGGGTACTCCAGGTGCACGAGGGCGGGGTGCTCCCCGTGGCCACTGGCTGCATTCACCAGGTCGCGCAAGAGCAGCATGCCCCCGTCGCCGTTGCAGAGGAACACGAAGGCGAACTCCCGCCCGGGCGGCAGCCAGGCGAAGGCCCGGTACCCGGTGTTGTGACCCCACTGCCAGAGTGCGGCGCCAGCGGGCTGCTCCTCGAGCCCCAGGCCAAGCCCCCACGAAACGCCGGGCGCCAGGCTTCCCCGCGCCCCGTCGTCGACCTGCGACCGCCCGAGCTCGGCGACGAGCTGCGCGTCGAGGCCCTCGCCGCACAGCAGCGCCGAGAGGAAGCGTGCGTAGTCGCCGACGCTGCACGAGAGGCTGGCCGCCGCGTTCTGTTCGGCATCCGGAGGCGCGTGGGCGTGGCCTGCCCGGTCGTGGGGCAGCGCCTGGTTCGCCCGGGTCGAGTCCCAGCGGAAGCTCGCGCTCTCCATGCCCAGGGGCTCGAAGACCAGGTCCCGTGCGACACCGTCGAGGTCGGACGCGGTCAATTCCTCGACGACCCGCTGCAGCAAGACGTAGCCCTCACCGGAGTAGCCCCAGCGCGTGCCGGGATCCGCCACGAAGTCGAGCTGCCCGCCCCGTGGCCGCCAGTTCGGAAGCCCCGTCGTGTGGGACAGGATCATGCGCGCCGTCAGCCGCGCGTGACGCGGATCGTGGGCCAGGTCCGTCAAGGGCGCGTACTCGGCCAGGGGTCGGTCGAGGGCGAGCAGGCCCTGGTCGACCAGCTGCAGCACCAGGTAGGCGAAGAGCGGCTTGCTGAGGGAGGCGGCGGCGAAGACCGTGTCGTCCTGCACGGCGAGACTCCGCTCGACGTCCCGCAGCCCGCTGGAGCGGACCCAGACGACCCCCGTGGGGTCGGCCAGGGCCAGCGCCAGGCCGGGCACCCCCGCACGCGTACGCAGGGCCGGGAGCGCAGCCTCGAGGCGGGCCGCGGCCTGCTCCCAGGCCGGCGTGTCCTGCGCCTCCTGCGCGGCTAGGGAGCTGCTGAGCGCAGTGGCGAGGGCGAATACAAGGGCGAGCGCAGGGCGGGGCAGCATGGTCACACTACGCAGACGTACGGCCATGCTGCCGAGGCATTTCGGGGAAGCGCGGACGCTCGAGGCCCTCCCGTACCGCAAGTCGCGCGCCCGGCCCCGCTATAGTCGCCCGCATGAAAGCGCAGCATCGCACGACGTCGGCCCTGAATCTCCTGCTCCTCTTCGGCCTCGCCGCCGCCTGTTCGACGACGCCCTCGCCCCCCGAGCCCGGGGCGGAGCCGGTCGAGGCCCAGGACGCGGCTACGGCGGGTCCCGACGCAGCCGGCGAGGAGGACGAGAAGATGTAGAAAAAGGCGTACGCGGACGTCGTCACCGACGGCGC
>JAJFFA010000772.1 GCA_021776885.1 Planctomycetota bacterium | reverse complement strand
CCGCTTCCAGTCCGAGCCCGAGCTCGAGCCCGGGATCTGCGGCGAGTGCTGCAGCGAGCACGGCCAGGAGCTCCTGTGCGCCAGCATGGAGGAGCCGGGCAGCGCCATGCAGGCCCCCGCGCAGAGCGACGAGCCCCAGGGCGAGCGTCAGGTCCACGTGCGCGCCTCGCGCTACCACATGGCCGACTGCAAGCGTCTGAGCGGCCGGGAGCCCGCCATGTCCGTGAGCGAACTGCCCGCGGGTACGAAGCCCTGCCTGTTCTGCAAGCCGCACCGCAAGTAGCTGGCCGCCGGGCCTGGCGGCCGTGGTGAAAGTCGAGCGCCACGACAAGAGAAAGGGAGCGGACGGCTGACCGCCCGCTCCCATTTCTGCCAGTCGTCGCCGCCCGGCTCTCTTGGGCGGCGCTCCTTGCTACTGCTTCTTGAGCCAGGCCAGGAAGCGGGCCTCGAGGCTCTTCTTGTCCATCTTCGGATCGCTCAGCGGCGCCTCGTAGGTCGAGACGATCACGTTCTCGATGGCCTCGGCGTTCTCGGCCTTGGCCATGTTCATCAGGAACTGGGCGAAGGTCTCCTCCGACTTCTTGCCGTCGACCTCGGTGCGCAGCCAGTTCATGAAACACGAGCGGTAGGCGCGCAGGAACTCGAGGCGGTCACCGTAGAAGCCCGAGGGTGGCTCGGCGTTGTGACTGGCGGCCGAGCCCAGGAAGGGGGCCTGCACCGTCGTACGCTGGGACGCGTTGTCGCTGACCAGCTCGAAGTTGGCCTGCTGGTCGCTGCGCTTGCGGCCCTTGCCGCCCGCGGCCTGGGCCGTGTTCAGGACCTCGGCGAAGAACTCCTCCCCGCCACCTTCGCGCCAGCGGCTCTCGGCCGAGTTGGCGGGCAGGATGCCGCCGCTCGGGTTGCCCCCGGGAACGAAGATCTCGCGCGCCTCGGTGCGCCGCTCGCGCAGGTCACCGTCCACGCGGGTGTTGCACTCGCCGAACTGCTCGACCACCAGGTTGACGGCCAGTGAGCCGGCGACGGAGGGCGGAATGAGCTGCCCGTAGTAGTTCGAGAACATCGAGTTGGCCGCCAGCTGGACCACCTGCTGCGACATGCCGTTCGGGACCTTGTAGTTCATGTCCAGACCGGCGATCCAGTCGCCTGCCGGGCGACCCGGCTGGGCGAACTCGAGGGCCAGGACCTTGTAGTCGTCGACGAAGAAGTTCGTCCAGTCGGGCATCCCCTCGCCCCAGAACACGTGTTGCCAGTTGGGGTACAGCCAGCCGGCGAAGGCCGCCAGCTCGAGGAAGCTCTTGCGGTTCGGGGCCAGGATCAGGGGCTCGGCACGGGGCTCGCGATCGAGGCCGAGGGGCGTGCCCCTCGTCATGGCCTCGCGCAGGCGCGCCGCAGCCTGCTGGACGTCGTCGGACGCGCCCATCAGCTCGAGGACGTTGCCACCACTGCTCTGCGCCGCGCTGCGCAGGTCGCTGGCGCTCCACTTGGAGACCCACTTGGCCACCGGAGCCAGGTCCTTGCGAGCGGCCTCGGCGGCCGGAGAACCTTCCTCGAGCCAACCGAGCCAGTGGTCCTGGGCCTGGGTCAGGGCCTTGACCAGGTCCTTGTAGTGGTCGGCAGTGTCCCCGTCGGTCAGGGCGGCAGCCTCGATCGAGATCTCGTAGAGCCCGATCGGGGCCGTCACGAAGTGGGCCGCGTGGAACTCGCCCAGGTTGAACGTGCTCGCCTCGGCATCCGCGGCCCCGTGGCGCTCGAGGAAGCCCGTGGCGAGCTGGTCGTAGAACTCCGGGCGCGGTCCCTGGGCCGCCACGGTGGGGCAGAGGGCGAAAAGAATGGCTGCGGCGGTGAGCGCGTGACAACGCATCTGCGGGGCTCCTTCGATCTCTGACTCTCGAGTGTTTCCGGCGCCGCTGGAGAGCGGCCCGACCTGCCTGGCAAAACGAGTGCCGAGCGCTACCACGCTCGGGGGGGGCGCCAGTGGGGGCTGAGCGACCGTCAGGTCGTCCATCGCCCACCAGCGGGGACATTCCTGTGTACCGGACGGAGGACAGCGCGATTTCATTGCAACGTTTCCGTTCGACCTGCTCGGCGCGCCTTGTCCGTCCAACTTCTAAGGGCACTGGCGAGCCTTTCGTTGCGCGCAAACTTCGAAAGAATTCACCCGGATCCGGTCGAACGCCCGTCGCGCGCCCTGGGCCCGTGCCGCAGATGAGCGGATCCGCACGGGCGCCGCTATCCTGCGAGCGATGCGGGTGCTCCTCGTCAGCCACCTCTTCCCTCCGCGCCACACCGCGGGCACCGAGGTGTACACCTTCGAGCTCGGCAGGCGCCTGGCGTCGCTCGGTCACGAGGTGCGCGTGTTCACGACGTGCAAAGACGTCAGTCGCTCCGAGCTGTCCCAGCGCGTGTACACCCACGGCGGCCTCGAGGTGCACGAGCTCTGCAGCAATCTGCTCCTGGACGATTTCCGGGAGACCTGGGAGCGGCCCGCCGTCGACGCCCTGTTCGGGGCCCTGCTCGACGCGCTGCGCCCGGACGTCGTCCACGTTCACCACCTGATGTACCTGTCGTCGGGCTTGCTCGACGAGGCGGCGCGGCGCGGGATCGCCCTGGTCTTCACGCTGCACGACTTCTGGCTCGAGTGCCCGCGCTTCGGCCAGCTCCTGCACGCCGACGGTGGCCTGTGCGAGCGCGTCGACTTCGCGCGCTGCGGCACCTGCCTGCCGAGCCTGCCCTGGCGCCCGGGCGGGCTCGAGCGAACGACCGCGAAGGCCCTGGTGAGCATGCGTCGGGTCACCGGGATCAACCTGGCGCCCTTGACGCGGCGGGCGGCGAGCCTGGCGCGCGCTCTGGGCAAGCGTGCGCGGGGGGCGGGCGGCCGGGGGCCGGGAGGTGGCGAGCCGGGTGGCGAGCTGGGTGGCGAGCTGGGGCGCGGGCCGAGCACCCCGCCCTCGG
>JAJFFA010000771.1 GCA_021776885.1 Planctomycetota bacterium | reverse complement strand
TCGAGGAACCCCGACAGGGGTCGCATGCCCTCCGTGCGCTGGGCGATGGCCCCGCCGCGCGGAAGGGCGCCGGGGCTGGAGGGGGAGGAGTCGGGGGTCGACCCACAGCCCCCCAGGCACGCGAGCAGGGCCACGGGGAGGAAGGCAATGAAGGCGGCGCGGAGCGGTGCGGACATCCCGACAATGTCCTCCGCCCCCCGTTCCAGTGCAAGCAAAGACGGAGCCCCACCGTCCGGGTCCAGTGAACGGCGGGGCTCGCGTGCTGAAAGCCGCCCCCCTACCGGAGTGAGGGGATGGGGCGGCACCGTCTACATGCGGAAGCGGGCCCGCGCGTCACAGACAAAGCGAGAAAAGTCCGCTATTGCACGCGGACCACGACGTCGTCGCTCTGCAGGCGCCTTCCGGGCACCCGCGACAGGGCTCGGAAGGTCAGGAGCGCGCCCGACAGGCTGGCCGGAAGGGTCAGGTCGAAGGCCTGGTCCCCCAGGCCGTCCAGGCGTCCGACCTCGACCGAGCGCGCGAAGGGCACGCCGTCGATGCTCGTCAGGACCACGGCCACGCGGGCCCCGGGGGGACCGCCGACGGGCGAGAGGGTCAGGCTACCGCCGGGGGGCACCTCGTCGCGGTCACTGCGCAGGAACAGGCCACGACCTGCGAAGACGTGGGCGCGCCCGCGGTCCCCGTCCACTCCGGGCGAGCCGACGAGCAGGTCGGCATAGCCGTCCGCGTTGACGTCGCCGACGCCCGCCACGGTGTAGCCGAACACGGGCATGCCCGGGTCCGTGGGGTCGCCCGGGAACTCGTGCAGCACCGTGTTCGAGGCGCCGGACACGATCCAGGCCTCCCCGTCACCGTCGTCGTAGTAAGGCAGCCCGCCGATCCAGTCCGGGGTGCCGTCCCCGTTGATGTCGCCGGCGTGGTCGGCGGCGCGCCCCAGGGTGCCGGACTGGTTCGCCCCGCGGGTCACGGAGATCAGGCCGCCGTCGGAGCCGGAGAAGACGCGCACCTCACCCGCCGTGAAGTTGCCGTGGATCTTGTGCGAGATGCCGACCAGGATGTCCGCCACGCCGTCCGCGTCGACGTCGCCCAGGCTCTCGGTCGACCAGCCGAAGAGCGCCGAACCCGAGCTCTCCCCGATCCACTGCTGGAGCAGGGCGCCGCTCGCCCCGGAGAACACCCGCACTCGGCCGGCGTAGCCCACGGCGAAGGGTTCGGCGACGATCAGGTCGTGGACTCCGTCCGCGTCGAGGTCGCCCGCGTCCTTGGCCTCGATACGGATGCCATTGGGCGCCGTCCCGATCAGGCCGCTGTAGGCGCGCAGGAGCGAGGCGTCGAGGCCGGAGTGAACGTACACCCTCCCGGCCTGGGGTGCGCTGATCGCCACGTCGTCGAAGCCGTCGCCGTTCGCGTCCCCGGCGGGGGCCACGTACAGCCCGAAGAGCGAACCCGCGGGTCCGTCGATGGCGTGCAGCACGCTGCCATCGTCGCGCAGGACGTAGGCGCGCCCGCCGCCTTCGTGGGGCGCTCCGACGAGCCACTCGAGGTCGCCGTCGCCGTCCGCATCGCCGACCGCCGCCACGGAGTAGCCGAAGAAGCCCCCCGGCACGAAGCCCTCGACCGAGACCAGGGGCTGCCCGCTCGCGCCCGAGTAGACGACCGCGCGTCCGGCCTGCGCACCCGCGGCGCCATCGACCTGGGGCTCGCCGACGACGTAGTCGTCATGACCGTCGTGGTCGACGTCCCCCACGCCATCGGCCGCGAAGGCGAACTTGCCCCCAGCGGCCTGGCCCTCGTGGGTATAGAGCAGCGACTGGGCGCTCAGCCCCGGCGTCAACCAGGCGAGCGCGACGAACACCGCGGCGCGGGACGAGCGGGGAAGGCGTGTGCCGAGACGAGTCGCAGTCAACATTGCAAGAACCCTCCAGGGCCAGGGAAGAACCGTAGCCAGCGTACCCTTCCCGCGACGATCGCGTCCGAACCCGCTACCCTCCGCGGCCATGGGTCAGCTGCTCGACGCGAACCTGCGCGCCCTGGGAGTGCACGCCGCGCGCCTCGCCGAACGCTTGACCTGGCCGGTCGACGGAGCGCACGTGGTCGCCGGGGCGGGCGGTGCAACGTCCTACCGTGTGCACCGCAGCCTGCTGCCCCTCGATCAGGATGCGTCGACCCAGGCGCGCGCGGTGGACGAGCTGGCGCGCGCAGACGGCCGCGTCCTGGTGTTCGGGATCGGACTGGGCGAGGGCCTGTCCGCCGCCCTCGCACACGATTCCCTGGACGAGATCGTCGCCTTCGAGCGCGACCCCTGGCTACTGCGCCTGGCCCTCGAGCGCGTCGACCTGGCCCCCCACCTGGCCAACGGTCGCCTGACCCTGGCCCTGGGCATCGACCTCGCGCATCTCCTGCAGCGCGTGCGCACCTGGCCGCGCCTCGAGCACACCCTGCTCGCGCCGCTCTACACGGACGAGCGCCGCTGGCTCGCCGACGGCATGAACGGCGCGCGGGTGGCCGTCGCCCAGGGCGGCCTGTTCGTCGCGGACGTGACCGAGTGCCTGCACTCCCACGGGCGCACCACGGTTCCCATCGCCCTCGAGAGCTGGTCCGAGTCCGAGCTGGAGCAGACCGTGCGCCGCAGCGGCGCGCGCGAACTGTGGGCGATCAACTACACGAACGGCCTGGCGGAGTTCTGCGCGCGCCTGGAGCTCGCGCTCTTCGTCTGGGAGATCGACCCCGCCGTCGATCCGCCGCCGCCGGTGGACCTGCCCACGCGCCACGTGACCCTGGCCACCTTCCGCCGCGCCAACGTCGGCGCCTGGCGCGCGGCCGGCTTCGAGCGCGTGGTGCACCTGCCCCTGGGTGCCAACACGGACCGGCGCCGCCCGCTCGAGCTAGAGGCGGCGGACCTCGAACGCTACGCGGCGCCCGTCGCCTTCGTCGGCTCGAGCATGAGCCGCCAGGCCCGGCTCCACCGCGAGCGCTTCCTCGAGCTGTTCTGCGCCTGGCATCGCGAGCGCGAGTCCGCGCGCGCCGAGGGCGAGCGAGTGCTGGCCGAGGTGCTCGAGGCGCAGCGCGCGGACCCCTCGCGCTGGCTCCTGCCGCAGATCGCCGAGGCGCACCTGGCCCCGTTCCTGGCGGCCATGCGGGCCAGCGACGTGCGCGACGACCCGTTGATGCTGCTGGGTGAGATCGCGGCCGCGGAGAAGCGCTTGACCTACGTCGCGAACCTGGGTCGCCACGGGATCCAGGTCTGGGGCGACGAGGGCTGGCGCGTCGCCGAGCGCGGGGGCGCCCGCTGGCGCGGCAGCGCCGGGCACCGCGAGGAGCTGAACCGGGTCTACGCCGGAGCGCGGGTGCACGTCGACATCGGCCGCATCTACCAGCAGGACATCGTCACCATGCGCGTCTTCGACGTGCTCGCCTGCGGCGGGTTCCTGATCGCCGAGCAGGGCCAGGAGCTGGCCGAGCTGTTCGAGGTCGGCGTCGAGCTCGAGAGCTACCGCACCCTGCCCGAGCTGTCCGAGAAGGTCGCGCACTACCTCGAGCA
>JAJFFA010000078.1 GCA_021776885.1 Planctomycetota bacterium | reverse complement strand
CTGCCCGCCCTGCGCGAGGCCGTGGCCGAGCTCTACACCGGGCTCGACCCCGCGGGCGTCGTGGTCCTGCCGGGGGGCGGCCCGCCCCTCGATCTGTGCTTCCGCAGCCTGCTGAGCCCCGGCGATCACCTGGTCACCCTGACGCCCTGCTACCAGTCGTACCTCTCGATCCCGCGCCACCTGGGCGCCGAGGTGACCGAGGTCGCGCTGGAGGAGGGCGCGGACGGCTGGCAGCTGGACCTGGAGCGCCTGGAGCGCGCCGTGCGTCCGGGCACGCGCATGCTGGTGGTCAACTTCCCGCACAACCCGACGGGCTACCACCCCGGGCACGAGACCTTCGAGGCCATCGTCGAGCTGGCGCGGCGCGCCGGGGCGTACCTCGTCAGCGACGACGTGTTCCGCTACCTCGAGCACGATCCGGCGGCGCGCCTCTCCTCCGCCGTCGACGTCTACGAGCGCGGGGTCACCATCGGCGCCCTGTCCAAGGCCTTCGGCCTGCCGGGGTTGCGCATCGGCTGGGTGGGCAGTCGCGACCCGCAGCTCAACGCGCGGCTCCTGCACTGGAACGACTACTCGGCCAAGGACTCGAGCGCGCCCAGCCAGCTCCTGGCGGCCAGCGCCCTGCGCCAGCGCGGGCGGTTGCTGGAGCAGAACCTGACCCTGGCGCGGGCCAACCTGGGGCTGCTCGGGGGCTTCTTCGAGCGCCACGCGGCCCGCCTACGCTGGAGCCCGCCGCGGGCCGGGGTGATCGGCGTGCCGCGCCTGCTGCGGGGCTCCGCCGACGACCTCTTCGAGGACCTGCTGCGCGAGACGGGGGTGCTGCTCGCCCCCGGGAGCCTGTTCGCCATGCCCGCGGGCTACTTCCGCCTGGGCTTTGGCCACCGGGACTTCGCCGCGGGGCTGGCGCTCTTCGACGCCTTCCTCGCGCGAGCCGCCGCGGCGGGCGACTCGCGCAGCGCAGCCAGCCGCACGTTGCGCACCCCTTGAGCACGCCGCGCACAGCCTTCCGCGCCGGGGCGCGGGCGATCCTGCCCTTCCTCGTCGGCGTCGTGGTCTTCGGCAGCGTGGCCGGCAGCAGCGCGCGCGACCTGGGCCTCTCGGCGCTGCAGTCCGCGACCCTGGCGGGCCTGCTCTTCGCGGGCGCCGCCGAGCTCGTCACCCTCGACCTCCTCGCGCGCGGGGCGCCCCTGCTCGTGGTCGTGGCGACGGCCCTGATCGTCAACGCGCGGCTGGCCCTCTACGCGGCGGCCCTCTCGCCGCACATGACCGGGCTCAGCGGCGGGCAGCGCCTGGGGCTCGCCGCCTTCGTGACGGACCAGCCCTTCGTCCTGACCTGGCGCGGCTTCGCCACGCCGCTGCCTTCGGCGGCGCGCGCGGCCTACTTCCTCGGCGCGGCCCTGCCGATGTGGATCACCTGGCAGGCCGCGCACCTGGCCGGCTTCGCGTACGGCGCGCGCCTCCCGGCGCAGCTCTCCCTCGACTTCGCCCTGCCCCTGACCTTCGTCGCCGTCCTCGTGCCGCGCCTGCGAGAGCGCGGACCGCGCACGGCGGCCTTGGTCGCCGCCGGCCTCTACCCCGTCTGCGCCGGCCTGCCCCTGCAGCTCGGCCTGTGCGCGGCGGCCGGCGCCGGCGTGCTGGTGTCCGCGCTGCGCGGCGGGGAGCCGCGCGCGTGAGCCTCTGGCCCGTGATCCTGGGGGTCGCCGTCGGGTCCTTCCTGCTGCGCGCCTCCTTTTTATCCCTGGTCGACCCCGCGCGCGTCCCGGCCCGGGTGCGCCGCGTGCTGCCCTTCGCGCCGGCGGCCGTGCTCGGTGCGCTGCTCGCCTCCAGCCTGCACGGGCCCGTGGCCGAGGGAGCCGCCGGCCCCGGCGGCGGACTGGCGCGCCTCGGCGCCCTCGTCCTCGCCGGCCTGGCGGCCTGGTGGACCGAGAGCGTCCTCGTGACCCTGCTCGCCGGAATGGCGATGCTCTGGACCCTGACCGCCCTGACCTGAACCGTCCTTCCATGAACGCCATCCGCCACAACGCCCTCGGCCAACCCATCGGTCCCGCGCTCCCCGACTGGAGCGCCCCGACCGCGCCCGCCCGGCGCGAGCACGCGGGACGCTGGTGCGACCTCGAGCCCCTCGACCCGGCGCGCCACGCGCGCGAGCTCTTCGATGCTCTGGCCGAGGATCGCGAGGGGCGCTGCTGGACGTACCTCGCGTACGGGCCCTTCGAGACCCTCGACGCCTACAGCGCCTGGCTGGCCCAGGCCGCGGCGGGAGAGGACCCGCTCTTCTTCGTCCTGCGCGACAAGGACAGCGGGCGCGCGTCGGGGGTGGCCAGCTACCTGAACGTGCACCCGGCCCTGGGCTCGGTCGAGGTGGGGCACCTGTGCTTCGCCCCGGCGCTGCAGCGCACCCGCGCGGCGACCGAGGGCATGTTCCTGATGATGGCCCACGCCTTCGACCTGGGCTACCGGCGCTACGAGTGGAAGTGCGACGCGCTGAACGCCGCCTCGCGGCGCGCCGCGGAGCGCTACGGCTTCTCCTTCGAGGGCGTCTTCCGCCAGGCGCTGGTCTACAAGGGGCGCAACCGGGACACGGCCTGGTACTCCGTGGTCGACACGGAGTGGCCGCGCCTGGCCGAGCGCTTCGAGCGCTGGCTCGCGCCGCAAAACTTCGACGCCGACGGTCGCCAGCGCTGTGCCCTGGGCGCCCTCGAAGCCCCGCCCGCGGGCCTCGCCTTTCGGTTGGCGCAGCGCGCCGATCTGGAGGCCATCGTCGCGCTCCTGGCCGACGATCCCCTGGGCCGCGGTCGCGAGGACCCGGGTCCGCCCCTGCCCGACGAGTACGTGCAGGCCTGGGCCGAGCTCAGCGCGGGGGGGACCAGCGAGGTCTGCGTGGCCACCGATGCGGGACGCGTCGTGGGGACCCTGCAGCTGACCTACACCCCGGGCCTCTCACGCCGTGGTGCGCGGCGCGCCTGTCTCGAGGCCGTGCGCGTGGGCGCCGAGCAGCGCGGGCGCGGCGTGGGCAAGGCCTTCATCGGCTGGGCCCGGGAGCGTGCCCGGGACCGGGGCTGCCGCTTGCTGCAGCTGACCAGTGACCTCACGCGCCCGGACGCCCAGCGCTTCTACACCGCCCTCGGCTTCGAGGCCTCCCACGTGGGGATGAAGCTCAGCCTCGACTAGGCGCAACGAAACGGGGGCCGCCCCGAAGGACGGCCCCCGCCATCGACCCTGGATCCCACAGGGCACGCACAAGGCGTTCGATTAGCAGTCGCAGTCGAGGCCGACGGCGCAGTTGATCGCGCCACCGACGGCTCGCACGCCGCTCAGGTTTCCGTCCGGGAACTGGTCGCACATCCACTGCAGGGCTTCGGCCACGGTGTCGCCGATGATGTAGGTGCAGTAGCGGTCCGGGTCGAGGCACTCGTCACC
>JAJFFA010000770.1 GCA_021776885.1 Planctomycetota bacterium | reverse complement strand
GGCCGGCTACTTCGTCAACGATCTCAAGGCCGACCTGTTCGACGCGGACACGGTCTACGCCGCGGTCGACCAGCACAAGACCGGCGACTTCCGGCCCTTCCTGCTGCGCAGCCGCGACCGCGGACGCAGCTGGGAGAGCCTGGTCGCGGACCTGCCCGAGCGCCACCTGTGCTGGCGCATCGTCCAGGACCACGTGAACCCCGCACTGTTCTTCCTCGGCACCGAGTTCGGCCTGTTCTTCAGCGTCGACGCCGGCGGAGCGTGGGTGAAGCTGGAGGGCGGCATGCCGAACATCCCCGTGCGCGACCTGGCCATCCAGCGCCGCGAGAACGACCTGGTCTGCGCCACCTTCGGGCGCAGCTTCTACGTGCTCGACGACTACTGCGCTCTGCGTGAGGTCAGCGAGGAGAGCCTGGCCGCCGAGGTGCAGCTCTTCGACGTGCGCGACGCCTGGTGGTACGTGCCGCGTCGCCCCCTGGGTGGGGCGGGCAAGGCCTCCATGGGCAGCGCCCATTTCGTGGCCGAGAACCCGCCCTTCGGTGCCGTGGTCACCTACCACCTGGCCGAGGAGCTGCACTCGCGCAAGGGCGCGCGGCGCGCGCGCGAGAAGGAGCTCGAGGGCAAGGGCGCGGACACGCCCAGCCCGGACTGGGACGCCCTGCGCGCCGAGGAGCTCGAGCGCGAGCCCGCGATTCTGATCACCGTCCGCGACGCCCGCGGCGCCCTGGTGCGGCGGCTCGAGGGCCCGGTCACGGCCGGCTTCCAGCGCGTCGCCTGGAACCTGCGCTACGCCCCGCAGGATCCCTGGACGCCCGAGGAGCCGGTTGAGGAGTGGGGAACCGGCATCGACGACGGCGCCCTCGTGGCCCCCGGGCGCTACAGCGTCGAGCTGCACAAGCGCGTCGACGGGGTGATCACGGACCTGGGGCTCACGCGCTCCTTCGACGTCGTGCCCCTGCGTCGCGGCATCCTGAACAAGACCGAGCCGGCGCAGGTCGCGGCCTTCCTGAAGGAGCTCGCCGATCACCAGCGTGAGCTGGGTGCCCTCGGCGCCAGCGTCGCGGCGGCGCTGGAGCAGACCGGCGCGATCCAGTCGACCCTGGGGCGCTCACTGGTGGACGACCCCGCCCTCGAGGCCACCGCGCTCGAGCTGCAGGCCCGCCTGCACGAGCTCGAGCTGGCGCTCTTCGGGGACGGCAAGCGCGACTTCGCGGGCGATCCGGGCCCGGTCTCCATCGCCCGCCGCCTGGAAGTGGTCGAGACGGGCACCGGCGTCTCCACCTACGGCCCGACCCCGACCCACCGGGCCAGCCTGGACATCGGCGTGCGCGGCATGGCGCGGGTGCGCGCGGCCCTCGACGGCATCCTGCGCGACGACCTCCCGGCCCTGGCCCGCAAGCTCGACGCGGCCGGGGTGCCCTGGACACCGGGACGCTGACCTGCGAGGCATGGGACGAAGACTGCGTCGGGAACGACACGTCATATGCACGACGCGCGTAGCCGTCTTCATGCACTCGCTGGCCCTTCCTCCCTGGCAAACCATCGATAGACCGCCGGTAGCACGAAGAGCGTCAGCAGCATCGAGGTCACAAGGCCACCTATGACCACGGTGGCGAGTGGCCGCTGAACCTCGGACCCTGCGCTGGCTGCCACCGCCATGGGGAAGAAGCCGATGATGTCGGTGAACGCCGTCATGAGCACGGGCCGGAGCCTGGAGTGAGCCGCGCTCCGCGCCGCCTCCTGTGTCCCGGCGCCCTCTTGCCGACGCTGCACCATGGTCGAGACCAGAACGACGCCGTTCATGACGGCGATGCCGAAGAGCGCGATGAAGCCGACCCCGGCCGAGATGGAGAAGGGGTAACCCCGCAGGGCGAGCGCGACGACGCCCCCAGTCAGGGCCAGGGGCACGTTCAAGAAGATGAGGAGCGAGAGTCTCGTCGACTGGAAGGTCGAGTACAGCAGCGCAAAGATGAGCAGCAGCGCCAGCGGAACAAGCAGCGCGAGGCGCTTCGAGGCGGCAGCCAGGTTCTCGAACTGCCCGCCCCACTCGATGAACCAGCCGTCGGGCAGCTTCACTTCTGCTTCGACTCGCTCCTGAGCCTCGGCAACGGCCGAGGCCAGGTCACGCCCGCGGACATTGAGCTCGACAGTAATCTTGCGCTGGATCCTCTCGCGGCTGATCTGTGCCGGGCCGGTCTTGATGTCCACATCAGCCACTTGCTCGAGCGGTACCCAGGGCGCGGGGCCATCCCCTGCCGCGGGCAGAGCGATCGGCAGGTGGCGGAGCGCCTCCAGGCTCTCTCGGACTGCGCTATCGAAACGCACTTGCAGGCTGTACCTGCGCTGCCCCTCGACGACGGTGCCCACCTGGGTACCCCCGATGGCCTCGATGACGGCGAGCACATCCTGAGCGTTCACGCCGAGGCGAGCGATCGCCTCGCGGTCGATGTCGATGGTGAGTGTGGGCAGGCCGGTCGTCTGCTCGACCTTCACCTCCTCCATCCCAGGCACCTCGCGGACGACGGCAGCCACTTGCTCGGCCACCTCACTCATGTCCTCGAGGCTTCCGCTCGAGGCGAAGATCTTGATTCCAACCTCCGAGCGCACACCACTGATGAGCTCGTCCACGCGCAGCTCGATCGGCTGTGAGTAGCTGAACACGACTCCGGGGAGGGCCTCCTGGAGCTCCTCGTCCAGTGCCTCCAGGAGTTCGTCCTTGGTCTCGAAGCGCCACGTATCGGGAGGATTGAGGATGATGTAGGTGTCGGAGATCTCCACACCCATCGGGTCGGTGGCGATCTCCGCCCGTCCCGTGCGTGAGACGACCGTCTGCACCTCCGGAAAGGTCATGACGACTTCTTCGGCCTTGCCGCTGATCTCGTTCGAGGTCTCGAGCGACACGCTCGGGAGCCTCCAGACCTGCATCGCGATCGCTCCCTCATCGAGCTTGGGGATGAACTCCGCTCCGAGAAAGGGAACCACCAGGAGGCTCGCGGCGAACGCTGCGAGCGCGACGGCTCCCGTGCGAACGGGCCGCGCCATGGCACGCGCAAGCAGCGGTGTGTAGAGCCGCTTCAGCGCCCGAAACAGGATCGGCTCCTTCTCCACGGCCTGCTTCAGGAAGATGGACGCGAGCACGGGCATCAGCGTCAGGGCGCAGATGAGCGATCCGCCCATGGCGAAGACCACTGTCAGTGCCATCGGGCGGAACATCTTTCCCTCGATTCCGCGCAGGGCGAGAATCGGAAGGTAGACGATCATGATGATGCCGACCGCGAAGAGGACGGGGCGCGCAACCTGATGGCACGCCGCTCGGACCTTCTCCAGGTGAGAGCGTTCGTTGTCGTCTCGGTAGAGGAACACGTACGCCACGATGCTCTCGATGACGACCACGGCTCCATCGACGATGATCCCGAAGTCCACCGCGCCGAGCGACATGAGGTTGCCCGACAGGTTCATCCAGCGCATGAGGATGACGGCGACGAGCATCGAGAGGGGGATCGCCGCGGCGACGATGAGGCCGCCTCGGAAGCTGCCCAGTAGAAGCAACAAGACGACGACCACCAGCAGGCCGCCTTCGATGAGGTTCCTGGCCACGGTGCGAATCGTGCGCTGCACGAGCTCGGTGCGGTTGTAGAAGGTGTCGATGGTGACTCCCTCGGGCAACGTCTTCTGGATCTCCTGAACCCGGGCATGAACGTCTTCCGCGACCGTCCGGGAGTTCGCGCCCATCAGCATCATCACGATGCCCACGACAGCCTCGCCCTTGCCGTCGCGCGTGACAGCTCCTTGCCGGATCATCGGTGCGAACTCGACCCTGCCGAGGTTCTCGATGTAGACCGGCGTGCCCCGCGCGTCGTTGGCGACGACGACCTTCGCGAGGTCAGCGAGGCTCTCGACCAGGCCTTCGCCGCGGATGAGGTACTGCTCGTCGGCGTGCACGATGTACCCGCCCCCCACGTTGCGGTTGTTCTGCTCGAGCGCCTCGAAGATCGTGGCCAGCGAGATCCCGTGGGAGCGCAACTTCCGCGGGTCGAGGGTCACCTGGTAGGTTCGCAGCTCGCCGCCGAACGAGTTCACCTCCACCACTCCAGGCACGGAGCGGAGCTGGTAGCCGATGCTCCAGTCGAGGATGTCCCGCAGCTCCATGGGGGAGAGGTCCTCGCTCCGCACTTCGAACTGATAGATCTCTCCGAGCCCGGAAGAGATGGGGCCCATGCCCGGCTCCCCGTACTCCTCCGGGATCGCGTCGCGCGCGTCCGAAAGGCGCTCGCCAACGAGCTGTCGCGCCCAGTAGATGTCCGTGCCCTCCTCGAAGACGACGGTCACCACCGAGAGACCGAACTTCGAGACCGAGCGAATCTGTTCGACCTTCGGCAGGCCGCTCATCGCCGTCTCTACCGGAAACGTGATGAACGACTCGACCTCCTGGGGAGCCAGGCCGGCGCTATTCGTGAGGATCTGAACCTGGATGTTCGTCACATCCGGAACCGCGTCGATCGGTAGCTTGCGCAGGGAGTCGAGCCCTAGCACCGTCACCAGCAGCCATCCGATGATGACGACAAGGCGATTGTCGAGCGAGAAGTCGATGAGCTTGTTGACCATTGGGCTGCTAGTGGCTGTGCCCGCCGCCAAGCTCGCCTTGACGCTCGGCAGACTTGAGGAGGAACGTGCCCGAGACCGCGACCCTCTCGCCGGCTTCCAGGCCGGACGTGATCTCTACCCGGTCGCCGGCCACGTGCTCGACGGACACGTCGCGGCGTTCGAATGCGAAGGGCTCGACTTGCACGAACACGTAGTCGCCCGCGTCGTCATGAACGAGCGCTTGCTCGGGCAGAACCACCCTTGCCTGTCGCGATGTCGTCTCGAGTTGAACGCGACCGAACATGCCCGGCCGAAGCGGAAGATCCTCGGGCCAGCTGTCGAGCTGCTCGTTGTCGAGCGTGATACGGACCCCCACCGAGCGGCTCGTCGGGTCGACGTGATAGTCCAGGAAGCTGACGGTTCCGTTGAGGGTCGAACCGGGGAATGCGTCGAGATGCACGAACGCGGTCTGCCCACTGCGGACCGAGCGCAGCTGTTCTTCGAAGGCGGAGGCCACGAACCACACGCTCGAGAGGTTCTCGACGATGAAGAGCTTGGAGCCGGCCTCCACGAACTCGCCCGCAGACGCATGTCGGCTGACAACCACGCCCGAACCGGATGCGTGCACCCGGTACTCACCGGAGAGCAGCGGTGACTCCTCGCCCAGGTCTTCGAGCTCGGCGGGTCCGAGCCCGAGCGTTCGAAGCTGGTTCGTGGCAGCGACGAGGTTGATCCGTTTCACGCGCAGGTCAAGCTCGAACTCCAGCAGCCGAGTGTCGCGCTCGGCCGCGAGCTCGGTGAGCTGCTTGTTCTTCTCGAGCCGCGCGAGCTGGAGCGCCTTGTCGGCTTCGAGGAGCGGCCGCAGGGTCGAGACGGCCTTCTCCTGCAGCTCCTTCTCGCGCTCGTAGATGCGCTCCTGGATCGCGATGCCGCCGTCCATCACCGCCACGAGCGCTTCGAGTCGTCCTGCGTAGAGCTCGCGTCCACGCTCGAGAGTCTCCTCCGCCGCCTTCACCGTTTCCTGGTGGCGGAGATGCTCCGCCACGGCGTCCCCGAGTTCGACACTGTCGATGACACACAGGAGTTCGCCGTCCAGCACGGGCTCGCCCAGGTGCTTGAGGACCGTGCGAACCTGTCCGGAGACGCGCGGGGTGACGTGCAGCACTGCGTCCGCGTTGGGCGCCACGGTCCCCGGTAGAGTCAATGCCTCGAACACGCGACCCGGCTGGGCCTCGGAGACCTCGATCCCGGCCGAGCGAAACTGCTGTTCGGTGAGCTCGATGTGCTCTTCCTCGCCCGCATGCTCCGCGTAGGGTGCGTCTGGTTCGGCATGGCCATCCTTCTCGCTGTGCTCAGGAGTGCAGCCCTGAAGGAGGGCCAGAGGGAGAGCGCACGAAGCGAGGAGCAGCCGGGAGGGTTGCTTGTGGAGTCGGATCATCGGGGGTCCTCTTCGTCGGTCGTTGCGTGCGTGTCGCTCGCGCCAAGGAGCCATCCGCTCGCGGCAAGGAGTGCCCAGGCGCGCTTGGACCTCTCCGCTCGTGTCTCTGTGTGTCGCGTTCGTGCCTGGATCAACGCGCGTTGCAGGGCGAGTGTCTCGAGCAGCGTGACCTCACCCTGCTCGAACGCCTGCCGCGAGAGTTCGAGGCTCTGCTCGGCGTTCGGAAGCAGGGCGGTCTCGACCAGCTGCACCTCGCGCTCGGCGAACTGCCAGAGCGTGTGAAGAGCGGCGATCTCTTGCCGAGCTGAATGAACCGCGGCCGTGAACTCCCGGTTCAGTTGCTCTCGCTTCGCCATGGCCGTCTGAATCGCCGGCCGGCCGAACCTCGAGAAGAAGGGAAGGGTGAGCCCGATTCCCGTTCCGAGGGCGATCTGCGGGAACTGCTTCGAGATCGCCAGCCGGACACCCTGCTCGGAGGCCTGATACCTCGCGAGCAGCGCGGCCAGGTCGGGCCGAGCCTGCAAGGCGTGAGAGGTGAGCTCCTCGGCGCTGGCCTGAAGCGCCTCGGCGCCGGAGGGGTCTTCTTCTCGGCTGAGCTCCACGAGCGTGACGGGGGGCAGCCCGAGCAGAGCGTTCAGCCCTTGCCGCGCTTCTCGGGCACGAGCTTCCGCGTGGATGGAGTCCAGTCGAAGCGCTTGAAGCTCTCCCAGGGCGAGGTTGGCCTGGATCGCGGTGGCGGCTCCAGCTTCCTTGGCGCGCTCGAAGTAGGCGGAGGTGGACTCGGCTAGCTCGGCCACCGCCTGTGTTTGAGCGAAGAGCAGCTCGGCGGCGCGAACCTCCTCGAAGGCCAGGTGGATGTCCCGTGTGAGGGACCATTCAAGAACCCTGACGCGGCAGCGAGCTTCCTCGGCGCCCCACTCCGCGATGCCGACCCGCGCTCCGCGCTCGCCGGGGCGCAGGAGCGGGAACATCAAGCCGAAGCCCGAGAGGGCATCGACCGGCGAAGAGGTCCCGTCGACGACTTGCGACGCGAGGACGTCCATCGCGCCCCAGCCCAGCTGGGGGTCAGGCAGCAGTCCTGACTCCACCAGGAGCGCACGACGGACACCGAGTTCGGCGCGAACCGCGGCAAGCCCCGGGTTCGTGCTCACAGCAAACGCTGAGAGCTCACGCGGGCCAACCGCCGTGGTCTCCCTGGACGGGTCAGGCTCGCTCGCGGTCGTCCGCTGGGACGCCCACTCGATGGCCTCGAGATCCTCGAGAACCCTCAGCGGTTCGATGGGGGCGGGGCGATAGGTTGCGCAACCTGATAGCGCAAGCAGGGCGCACACCGCGTGGGTGGGGACGGTACGTCGATTCATTCATCCGGTTCCAGAAGCTCACTCGCGAACAACTCGACGGGAAGCACCGGGAGCGATGACACACTCCGAGCGCGGTTGGGCCCGTCGAAACGATGCGAAGCTTCTGGAATCAGACGCGCAGCGGCCGGTCGCTCTGCGCGTAGGGCAGATTCGAGC
Organism: Planctomycetota bacterium; assembly: GCA_021776885.1. Lineage (GTDB taxonomy): Bacteria > Planctomycetota > UBA1135 > UBA1135 > JAJFFA01. The sequence goes on along the minus strand of JAJFFA010000770.1, from coordinate 4,130 downwards.
GGTCGGGCGGGGGAGGCGGTAGTGACGACCACCAGCGCCCCGCGGGACAGACCTGGATGACCCAAATGGAACTCGCCACGGGGTCCGCCGACGCCTCGAACTCGAGAGCCGTACCTGCGTCTTGATCCCTGGGGCGCGTCACGGACGCACAAGGATCGTCCGCGCACGACTCTTCGTGCTGGCACTGGATGTCTTCCCCGCAGTCGCAGGCGTGCTCCAGGAGTCCGCCCAGGCAGAGGGCCGGCCCCAGGAGGAGCGCCCAGACGAGGAGCAGCGATGCGGTAATCCGTGCCATGACAGGTCTCACGCTAGGTCGGCCGGAGGGGTGGGTCAACCTGAACGAATCTTCGGTCGCAGAAGCCTACTCGTCGACGAGTCCGTCCCAGCCCGCGACCCAGGCGTCGGCGGCGGCGTCCCAGGTGAAGCGCGCGGCGCGCTCGGCGTGGCGCTCGAGGGTGGTGGGGTCGGTCGCGATGGCGCGTCGCAGGGCTGCGGCGCAGCCGGCGGGGTCGTTGGGTACGAAGTGCGGCACGTCGGGGCCCGCGACCTCCATCAAGGCCTTCGAGGTCGAGACCGCCACCGGGACCCGGGCGCGCTGGGCCTCGAGGGCCACGATGCCGAAGCCTTCGAGGTGCGAGGGCAGGGCGACGCAGGCGGCGCCCGCGTACAGGCCCGGCAGGTCCGCCTCCTCGAAGGGGCCGTGGAAGTCCACGCGCGCCTCGACGCCCAGCTCGCGCGCCAGGGCGGCCAGGCGCTCGCCGTGCTGGCCCTTGGGGCTCCCCGCGAGCAGCACCCGCGGCAGGTCCGGGTCGACTGCGAGGGCGTGCAGCAGGAGCTCGAGGTTCTTGCGCGGCTCCAGGTGACCCACGTGCAGGATCGGCGCGTCGGGGCCGACGCAGCGCGGCGCGGGCACGAAGTGGTCCGCGGCGTTGGGCACCAGGGCGAGCTTGGCCGTCGGAACGCGCCAGCCCTCGGCAATGCGCGCGCGCACGGTCTCGCTGACGGTGAAGACCCGCGCGGCGTGCTGCAGGGCCTGGCCGATGATGCCCTTGCCGAGCAGGCGCCGGGCGAGGGGTGCGCTGGCCAGATCGATCGAGCGCAGGTCGTGCAGCGTCAAGGTGTAGGGCACCTCGAGCCGGCGCGGCGCGGGCAGGTGCGCGGTGTGCACCAGGTCGAAGGGACTCCCCGCCGCGCGCGCCGCCGTCAGGGCCTGGGTCAGGGCGCGCCCCTCGCGGGCTGCACGCAGCACGGGGTGCGGGCTCGCGATGTCGCACACGATGCGCTCCACCGATTCGGGCAGGTCGAAGGGCAGGGGTGCCGCGCCGACCAGCAGCGCCAGCCGCCCGCCGCGTGCCGCGAGCCGCGTCGCGATGCGCGGCAGGAGCTCAGCGTTGTGCCGCCGCACGCCCCCCGGCGGCTGCGACAGGACCAGGCCCGAGACCAGCACGCGCGGCGCGCGCGTCAATCGACCAGGCCCTCCCACACGCCTTCGATGCACTCGGCCGTGCGCTCCCAGGAGAAGGCGGCGGCGCGCTCGGGGGCGCTCCAGCGGCGCTCTTCGCGCTCCTCGAGGGCGAGGGCCAGGCCGTCCGCGACCGAGTCCGGATCGCTCGCATCGACGGCGATGCCGGCGTCGCCCGCGACCTCGGCCTGGGCGCTGTCCCGGGACACGATGACCGGCGTGCCGCAGGCCAGGGCCTCGAGGGCCGGCAGACCGAAGCCCTCGGAGTGGGACAGGACACAGGCTGCGCTGGCCAGGCGCAGCAGCGCGGCCAGGCTCTCCTCGGGCAGGTGGCCCGGGGTGGACACGAAGCGCGCCAGGCCGAGCTTCTGGGCCAGGCCCAGGTCGCTGCGCAGGTCGGCGCTGTGCTCACCGCTGACGACCACGTGCAGGGCCGGACCGCCGCGCTCGCGCAGGCGGGCCACGCCGCGCAGGGTCGCCGCCAGGTTCTTCTTCGCGCGCACCGCGCCGGGGCACAGGAGCAGGGGCGACTCGGGCAGGCGCAGCTGGCCCAGCACGACCTCGTCCACCTCCCCCGGGGCCGGGTCGGGGGCGAAGGGAGCGCCGACGCCCCAGGGCACGACGAACAGCTTGCCGCCCTGCGCCGCCGGGCGCAGGCCGAGGTCGCGGGCGACGAACTCGCTCGGGACCAGGACCGCGTCGGCGAAGTGCGGGCCGACGCGCGCAGCGAGGCGGTGAGCCCAGCCCGCGTTCTCGGCCACGCCGTGGCGCCAGGGCAGCTCGTGGACCGTCTGCACGCGCCGCCCGGGCCCGCGCCAGGGGAAGGCGGACAGGAAGGAGTGCACGCCGACCAGGCCCTCGCGCTTCGAGGCCAGGGCGAGCTCGGTGCGACGCCAGCGGCGTAGCCCGGCTGTGCCCGAGCCCGCGGGCGGAGGCAGGCGCACGACCTCGATCCGGCCGCGGGCCTCGAGGGCGGCGAGGCTCTCGCGGGCGGCGCGGACCACCCCGGGCGGATGGGGGCGCTCGAGGGGGGTGGTGTCGAAGCCGACGCGCATGCTGGAAGGGGACGGGCTGCTCGGGGTCGGGTAGGATGCTCCCCCCCCGACGTGCGGACCGTCGCCCGGCGTGGAACAGGATGCTGCTCTCCCTCGCTCGACGCACCCTTCAAGCGCCGATCCCCGGACGCTGGGCCAAGAAGTGGCCCCTCACCCCCGCGCTCGCCCTCGGTCTCCTTGCCCTCGCCTCGACGACGGTCGGCTGTGGCGGCGCTGAGGAGCCCGAGCGCGCCGGCCCGCCCGCGGTGCTGCCCAGCGCCGGCGAGGGCCTGGATCCGTCGATCCTGGCCGAGATCGAGGGCTACGTGACGGCGATCCGGATCGAGCCCGGGAGCGCCCTGGCCCACGCGCAGCTGGCGCGCTTCTACTCGGCCAACCATATGAATGCGGAGGCGCGCGACGCCTACGCCAACGCCCTGGCCCTCGAGCCCGAGAACGACGTCTGGCTCTACCTGACGGCCCTGCACCGGCTGCGGGCCGAGGGCGGTACCGTCGGGACCCTCGAGCTCCTGCGCGAACACGCTGCCGGGCAGCGCGACTCCCCCGCGCTCCTGCACCTCTTGGGCGTGGCCCTCTTCGAGGCGGGTGAGTTCGAGGCCGCGGGTGCGCTCTTCGAGCGCGTCATCGCCCGGGCACCGGAGGCGGCCCACGGCTGGGCCGGGCGCGGAGAGCTGCGGCTGGCCAGCGGTGACGCGGCGGGCGCGGTGGCGGACTTCGAACGCGCCCTCGAGCTCGAGCAGGGCTACCTCGGCGCGCGCTACCAGCTGGGCCTGGCCTATAGCAGCCTGGGGCGCGAAGCCGAAGCCATGGCGGCCCTCGAGGCGGGGGCGGGGGGCAAGCGGCTGTTCATGCCGGACCCCTTCAGCGGGACGCGCGAGGACTACAGCGTCGGCAAGATCGAGCGCCTGCAGCGTGCTGCGGCGCTGCAGGCCGAGGGCAAGGGGCTCGAAGCCCTGGCCGAGGTCGACGCCGTGCTCGAGAACCAGCCCGACGACCGCTCGGCCCACCTGCAGCGCGCCAGCCTGTGCGAGCAGCTCGGTCGCTGGGACGAGGCGCGCGCGTCCTACGACGCGGCCTTGGCCCTCGACGACGGGGACAAGCGCGCCTGGGTCCACCGCGGGATCGCGTGCGTCAACTCGGACCAGCACGACGAGGCCTTCCGCTCCTTCGATCGGGCCGAGGCCCTCGATCCGGCCTACTACCTGGTGCATGTGAACCGGGCTGCGCTGTTCCAGCGCCAGGGCAAGCTCGATCTGGCTCTGGTCGCCGCCGAGCGGGCGGTGAGCGAGCGTCCGAAGCGCGCCGACGCGCACCTCTCGCGGGCCAACGTGCTGATGGCGCTCGAGCGCTACGCGGACGCGGTGGCGTCGGTCGCGGAGCTGCTGACGCGCCAACCGGACAACCCCCAGGCCCACGAGCTGGTCGGTCGGGCGGAGCTCGCCCTGGATCACTTCGACCTGGCCCAGGCGGCCTTCGCGCGGCTGCTCGCCGCCAACCCGGGCCACGCCAAGGGCTGGTACTGGATGGCCCTCGCACGCCAGCGCGCCGGTCAGACGGCCGCGGCGCGGGAGGCCCTCGACGAGGCGCTGCGCCTCGGCCTGAGGGGCGAGGGC
>JAJFFA010000769.1 GCA_021776885.1 Planctomycetota bacterium | reverse complement strand
CGACACCAACGGGCTGCGCGATGTCTTCGTCCTCGATCGCTCCAGCGGGACGATCGAGCGCGTCAGCGTCTCGTCGACCGGAGCCGAGGGCGACGGACGCAGCGAGCGGCCGAGCCTCAGCCCCGACGGGCGCGCCGTGGCCTTCAGCAGCGGCGCGACGACCCTCGTGCCCGGGGACACCAACGGCGCCGTGGACGTCTTCGTCCACGACCGCCTGACGGGGACCACGGAGCTCGTCTCGCGCGCGCCGGGGGGCGGCCCGGTCAGCGGCTCCAGCGAGCGGCCACGGATCGCAGGCCCGGGCGGGCGCCACGTGTTCTTCGAGAGCGCGGCCGCCGATCACGTCGCGAACGACAGCCTCGGCTTCGACGTCTTCGTGCGCGACCGCGACCCCGACGGCGACGGAGTCTTCGACCCGGCCAACGCCGTGACCCTGCGCCTGAGCCTCGACGCGAGCGGCGCGCCGGCCAGCACGGGCAGCTTCTTCCCCCAGCCCACGCCGGACGGACGCTTCGTGACCTTCCACTCCGCTGCCGCGAACCTGGTCCAGGGCGACACCAACGGGCGCTGGGACGTCTTCGTCCATGACCGCGACCCGGACGAGAACGGAGTCTTCGACGAGGGAGGCGGGCTCGTCACGCGCGAGAGCCTGGCCCCCTCCGGCGCCGAGCTCGGCCAGGACAGTCGCGATGGAGCCCTCTCCCCGGACGGGCGCTGCATCACGTTCTGGAGCGAGGCCACGAACCTGGTGCCCGGCGACACCAACGGCGTGGGCGATGTCTTCGTCCGCCGGCGCCAGAGCGGCGTCGTGACGCGCGTCAGCGTGACCAGCGCCGGTCAGGAGGGCGACGCCGAGAGCATCGGCGGCGCCTTTGCCCGCGGGGCGCGCTTCGTGGTCTTCCAGAGCCTCGCCACGAACCTCGTCGCCGGGGACACCAACGCGGACCGCGATGTCTTCGTCCACGACCGCGACCCGGACGGGAACGGGGTGCTGGACGAGGGCAACGGGACGACCGAGCGCCTCAGCGTCGGTCCCCTGGGTGAAGAGGGCAACGGTCGCAGCTGGCTCGCCCGCGCCAGCGCCAGCGGGCGCTGGGTCGCCTTCGAGAGCAACGCCGGGAGCCTCGTCTGCGACGACGGCAACGGCGTCGCGGACATCTTCGTGCGCGACCTGCTGCAGCTCGAGCTGCTGGGTACGCCGCGCTCCACCGAGGGCGTCCGGCTACGCGTGCGGCGCGCCTTCGGGGAGGAGGGTCGCGAGCTGCAGCTCCTGGCCAGTTGCAGCGGTCTCGCCCCCGGCTTCCGATTGCCTGGGGGCGTGCTCATGCCCCTGCGTTTCGACGCCTGGACGCGCTGGTCCATCGAGCGGCTGCCGCGCACGACCCTGGTCGTCGGGGCGGACGGCTCCGGCCTGGGCTCCGTGTGGCGCTTCCCGGACCTGGCGCCCGGGTCGAGCGTGCACCTGGCCGCGGGTCTGCGCGCCCCGGGGCAGGGAAGCTTCAGCTCCGCGGCCGGGCCCTTCGTCGTGGTCGCCGAATAGCGCGCCGGCCGCCCGTGGACGGGCCCCGGGCCAGGGCGCAGGATGGTCAGCGATGCAGACCCCCGGGAGCCCGATTCACTTCGATGCCAAGGACCGACCGCTGCGGCGTGACGTCGGCCGCCTGGGTGCGGCGCTGGGAGGGATCCTGCGCGAGGTGGCCCCGCCCGGTGTCTACGCCACGGTCGAGGGGGCGCGCCTGGCGTCGCGTCGGCGGCGCAAGGGGGACCCGGCGGCCGAGGCCGAGCTGGTCGCGCTGCTGCGCTCCCTGGCCCCCGACGTCGCCCACGAGGTGGTGCGTGCCTTCAGCGCCTACTTCGGCGTGGTCAACACGGCCGAGCAGGTGCACCGCATGCGGCGCCGGATCGACTACCTGCGCGCGGGGGTTCCTCAGCCGGGTAGCCTGCGCGCCAGCGCCGCGGAGCTGGTGCGGCGCGGGACGACCCTCGACGAGGTGCGCCTGGCCCTGGCCTCGATCCTGGTCGAGCCGGTCTTCACCGCCCACCCGACGGAGGCCGTGCGGCGCACGCTCTTGAAGAAGGAGCAGCGCCTGGCGCGCACCCTGGTCGCGCGCTTCCAGGCCGACGCGCTGGATCCGGTGCAGCTCGAGCAGCTCGACCAGGCGATCCTGCTCGAGATCGCCTCGGCCTGGCAGACCGAGGAGCAGCTGCCGGGTCGGCCGACCGTGGCCGAGGAGGTCGAGCACGTGCTCTTCTTCCTCTCCGAGGTGCTCTACCGCGTGGTCCCGGCCCTGCACGAGGAGCTCGAGCGCGCCCTCTCCCTCGCCTACGGCCAGCCCGTGCCCCTCGAGCGCCCGGTGCTGCGCTTTGCCTCCTGGGTCGGCGGCGACATGGACGGCAACCCCGCCGACGGCGCGGAGACGATCCGAGACACCCTCGAGCGGCACCTCGAGCTGGTGCTGCGGCGCTACGGCGAGGAGCTGCGCGGCCTGCACGAGCACCTGTCCCAGTCCAGCACGCGGGTCGGGGTCAGCCCCGAGCTGCTGGCCCGCGCGGACGACTACGCGCGGCGCATGCCCGCGGAGCTCGAGCGCATCCCCGCGCGCTACGACGGCATGCCCTACCGGCGCCTGCTGTGGCTGATGGAGGGGCGCCTGGCCCGCAAGGGCAGCGGCGCGGCAGACGGCTACGGCCCGCCCGAGGAGTTCCGCGCCGATCTGGCCCTGATCGCGGACAGCCTGGCCCAGCACGGCGGAGCCCGGGCCGGGCTGGCCCTGGTGCGCCGCGCGCTCCTGCGCGTCGACGTCTTCGGCTTCCACCTGGCCGCCCTCGACGTGCGCCAGGACGCAGAGCTGCACCGGCGCGCGCTCGCCGACCTGAGCGCCGAGGGCCAGGCCGACGAGACCCGCCGCACCCTGGACGTGTTCCGCGCCCTGGCCGAGGCGCGCCGGCGCTACGGCCCACGCGCCCTGGGTCCCTACGTCATCTCGATGGCGCGCAGCGCGGACGACGCCCGGGCCGTCCTGCAGCTGGCGCGGGCGGCCGGCTGCGTCGACGACGCGGGCCTTGTGCCCCTCGACGTGGCGCCCCTGTTCGAGACCGTGGACGACCTGGAGGCCGGACCCGACGTCCTGCGCGACCTGGCCCGGGACGAGACCTACGCCCAGCACCTCGCCGCCCGCGGCCGGCGCCAGATCGTGATGGTCGGCTACTCCGACAGCAACAAGGACGGCGGCATCGCCGCCTCGCGCGTGGCCCTCGACCGCGCCCAGCAGCGCTTCGCCGAGGTGGCCCGGGAGCTGGACCTCGAGCTCTCGATCTTTCACGGCCGGGGCGGCTCGATCAGCCGCGGGGGCTCGAAGCCCCGGGCCGGGATCCTGGCCGCGCCCCCCGGGTCCCTCGCCGGCCATGCGCGCTCCACCGAGCAGGGCGAGATCATCGGCGCCAAGTACGGCCTGCGCGGCATCGCCACGCGCACCCTGGAGGTGACCCTGGGCGCCCTGCTCGAGCGCACCGCCGGCGGCGACCGCGCGCGCGCGGCGACGGACGCCGAGCGTGCCATTGCCGCGACCCTGAGCCGCGCCAGCCGCGCGCGCTACCGCGCCCTGGTGCACGAGGCCCCCGACTTCCCGGCACTCTTCGAGGGCATGACCCCGGTGGACGTGATCGAGCGCCTCGAGATCGGCTCGCGGCCGGCGCGCCGGCGCAGCATGCGCGGCGTCCAGGACCTGCGTGCCATCCCCTGGGTCTTCGCCTGGACGCAGTGCCGCGCTGTCCTGCCCGGCTGGTTCGGGGTGGGCAGCGGCCTGGCCGCGGCCATCGACGAGCACGGCCTCGCGGCCGTGCGCAGTGCGGCCGCGTCCTGGCCCTTCCTCGCGACCTTCCTGGCCGACGTCGAGATGGTGCTGGCCAAGAGCGACCTCGACATCGCCGCGCGCTACGCCGCCCTGGCCGGCGAAGCCGGGGCGCGCCACTTCCCGACGATCCTGGCGGAGTACGAGCGCAGCGTCGCCGCCGTGCTCGAGATCAGCGAGCGCGGCGCCCTGCTCGACGCTGACCCGACGCTGCAGCGCTCGATCCGCCTGCGCAATCCCTACGTCGACCCGATCAGCTTCCTGCAGGTCGACCTGCTGCAGCGCTGGCGCGAGGGCGGCCGCGAGGATGCCGCCCTCGAGCGCGTCCTGGTCCAGACCGTGCGCGGCATCGCCCGCGGCCTGCGCAACACCGGCTGAGGTCGGCCGGCGCAGCGGCCGCGCTCAGCCCTTCACGCCCCCCACCATCAGCTCGGTCAGGAGCTTGGCGAAGTGCGCCGGGTCGGGCAGGGGTGAGCCCTCGGCGATCAGGGCCTGGCCGTGCAGCAGCTCGGCGTACTCGGCGATGCGCGGCGACTTCGCGTCGACGCCGAAGAGCTTGGACAGGCCAGCGAAGAGCGCGTGGTCGGGGTTGAGCTCGAGGATGCGCTTGTCCTTGGGCACGTCGCGGCCCGAGCTGGCCAGCATGCGCGCGAGCTGCGGACTCATGGCGTTCTCGGCGTTGACCAGCACCGCCGGACTGTCCTTCAAGCGACTCGACAGACGCACCTCCGAGAGGTGCTCCTCCAGGGCCGCGCCCAGCTGGGTCAGGAGCTCCTGGTGCTCCTTGGAACGCTCCTCGAGGGCCTTCTTCTGCTCCTCGCCACCCAGCTCGACCTCGCCCTTCTCGATCGAGCGCAGGGGCTTGCCCGCGTACTCGCTGAAGCGCTGCAGCATCCACTCGTCGACCGGGTCCGTCAGGAACAGGACCTCGTAGCCCTTGTCGCGGAAGGCCTCGAGGTGCGGCGACGACTCCGCCGCCTGGCGGCTGGCGGCCAGCAGGCAGTAGATCGCCTCCTGCTCGTCGGAGGCGCGCTCGAGGTACTCGTCGAGGGTCGTCAGGGACTCGCCGCGGGTGCTCTCGAAGAGGCACAGCTTGGCCAGGCGATCGTCCTCGTTCTCGCCGAAGTAGATGCCCTCCTTGAACACGCCGCCGAAGGACTTCCAGAAGGCCTCGAAGGCCTCGCGCTCCTTGTCGAGCTTGGAGCCCAGGGCGTCGAGCACCTTCTTGACCAGGCGCTTCTTGATCTGCCCCAGGCGCGGGTCGTCCTGCAGGGTCTCACGCGACACGTTCAGGGGCAGGTCCGAGCACTCGACCACACCGCGCACGAAGCGCAGCCAGACCGGCAGCAGCTCCTCGCACTCCTTCTGGATCAGCACGCGACGCACGTAGAGGCTGATCTGCGACTTGTTCTGGCTGGGGTCGAAGAGGTCGAGGGAGCGCTCCTTCGGCAGGTAGACCAGGGCCGTGAAGTCCAGGGAGCCCTCGACCTTGAAGTGGATCGTCTCCGCCGGCCCCGACCAGTCGTGGGTCAGGTGCTTGTAGAACTCCTCGTACTCGGTCTCCTCGATCTCGGCCTTCGGGCGCGCCCAGAGGGGCTTCATCGAGTTCAGGGTCTCGGTCTTGAGCACCTTCTTCGGCTCCTCGCCCTCGACCGGCTTGCCCTCGTCGTCCAGCACGGGCTCGCTGCGCTCGACCTCCATCTGCACCGGGTACTCGACGAAGTCCGAGTAGCGCGTGACGATCTCGCGCAGGCGCCACTCGGTCAGCAGGCCATCGAGGGGCTGGCGCTCGCTGCCGCCCTCCTCGCCGTCCTTGTCCTCGCGCAGGTGCAGGCTGATCAGGGTGCCGCGCGCCAGGCCCTCGGCCGGCTCGAGGCTGTACTGCCCGTCGCCCTTCGAGGTCCAGCGCCAGCCCTCGTCGGAGCCGGCCCGGCGCGTCTCGACCACGACCTCGTCCGCCACCATGAAGCTGGCATAGAAGCCCACGCCGAACTGGCCGATCAGATCCGGCGCCGCGCCACCCCTGTCCTGGGACTCCGCGATCTGCGCCAGGAAGCGTCGCGTGCCCGAGCTGGCGATGCGGCCCAGGTTCTGCACCAGCTCCTCGCGCGACATCCCGATGCCGTTGTCGGCGATGCGCAGCAGGCGCTGCTCGGCGTCGACATCGATGGCGATGCCGAGCTGCTCGCCCTCGGGCAGCAGGCTGGCGTCGGTCAGGGACTCGAAGCGCAGCTTGTCGAGGGCGTCGCTGGCGTTGGAGATCAGCTCGCGCAGGAAGATCTCACGGTTCGTGTAGAGCGAGTGGATGACGAGGGACAGGACCTCCTGCACCTCGGCTTCGAAGGCGTGGGTCTCGGTGGTCGTGCTCATGGCGTCGCTTGGCGGTGGTGGCTTGTGGGGTCCGGCGGCTCCCTGGCGGAGCTCCTGGGGCCTGTCCCAGGAGCGACCTGGGCGCGTTTTCGGGCCACTATTCTGCGTCTGGCGGGCCCTGCTGCAAGACCTGCTACGCGCTTCCGCTCCGGCCGGCGCCCGGTTCTCAGTTCCGGCGCACGGCGTGGCGCTCCACCAGGGCCCTGACCTCGGCACTGGGCAGGCGCCAGGCGCGCAGGGTGCGGGCGCGCTCGTTCAGGGCGGGGTCCCCTTCGAGGCGCTCCAGCTCGTCCAGGGTCAGGTTGTTCTGCAGGGCATCCAGGCCCGGCGCCAGGTCGAAGCGCAGCAGGGTGGGGTGCTCGGCCAGGGCGGCGTCGAGGGGCCGCAGGTCCCAGTCCCGCTCGCGCGAGAAGGCGTGCAGGTCGACGACCAGCAGGACCTCGGGCGCGCTCTCGAGCACCCGGTTGGCGCGCTCGCTGGGGAGATGCAGGGCGCGCGCCGGCCGCTCGAGGTCGCTCCAGACGAAGTCCTGGGTGACGAGCAGCAGGGGCACGTCGAGGGGCTGGGCGTCGAGGGCGCGCGCCGCTGCGGCGTAGCCGGGGGTCGGCTGGCGCACGAGGGACGGGGCCAGGCCGGGCCCTTCGCGCAGCACGAAGGCCAGCAGCAGGGCCGCGATGGCGCCGGCGAAGCCGGGACGCCCGCGGGCGACGCGCTCG
>JAJFFA010000768.1 GCA_021776885.1 Planctomycetota bacterium | reverse complement strand
GAAGCGGAAGCGGCCGCGGGCGTCGCTGCGCTGGGTGGTCGCGAAGCCGTCGCCGCGCGAGGCGCCGACGATGATGCCCTCGGCCGGCTGGCCGGGGGGCGGCAGCACCTCACCCTCGAGGCTACCGCCGGGGCCCAGCTGCAACTCGAGCCCGCCCAGGCCAGCCTCCGCCGTCAGCTCGAGGGGGCCCAGCTCCGCGGGCGCGAAGTCCGCGGCCGAGGCGCGCACGACGAACGCCCCGGAGGAGCGCAGGGTCAGGGTGAAACGGCCCTCGTCGTCGCTCTCGGCCCGGGCTTCAGTGCCCTTGCTCGAGCGTACGGGGAAGCCGTTCACCGTCCGTGTCTCGTCGCGGGGCAGCGCCGCGTGCAGGCCCACCTGGGCCCCCGCGACGGGCTGGCCCGCGCGGTCGACCACGCGCCCGCGCACCCCGGGCAGGGCCGCCAGCGCCACGTCCACGACAGCGGGGGTGGCCTCGGGTTCGAAGGGACCGAGCTGGGCGCTCTGGTAGCCCTCCGCTTCGACGCTGAACTCGAAGCGCTCCGTGGGGAGCTGCAGGTGACAGGTCTCGCTGCCGTCGGCGTCGTCGGCTTCGACCACCAGGGTCTGGCCCGCGAGCGCCGCCCCCTCTCCGGGGCTGAGGCTGAGGCTGCGGATCCGGTAGCCGGGCACGACCTCGCCCGCGGGGTCGCGCACGCGGATGCCGAAGGTGCGCGGCTCGCCGAGCTGCAGCACGACCTGGCGTGCGCCGGGCTGGACGTCCCGCGCGACCGCGGGGCGGTAGCGATCCTCGCTGTCGAGGGCTGCGAACTGGTGCAAGCAGCCGACCTGCACGATGTGGCGGTAGATCCCGTCGTCGTCGGTCGTCCCGCCGCCGCTGCCGCTCTGGCCCGTCGACTGGTAGTGGTACTCGATGCGCGCATCGGGGAGGGGCTCGCCGGCGGGATCGAGGACCGTCAGCTCGATCGTGTCCTCGGGCTGCATCGGCTCCAGGCGCACGACGAGGTCGGTCGTCTCACCGCCCTCGCGGACGAGCACGGACTCGATGTGACCCCACCACATCTCCGGCGCTCCGGCCCACAGGCGCACGTCCCCCGCGGGGACGTGCTCGAGCCGGAAGAGCCCCGCGCCGTCGGTGCGGGTGGTGCAGAGCTCACCCCGCGGGCGCTGCGCCCGGGACTCGAAGGCGATCGAGCGCATGGGGGCGACCAGCACCTCCGCGCCCCGCACCGGGGCGCCGCCGGAGTCGAGCACCTGTCCCGCGAGGCTGCCGCCGCGGATGAGCACCAGGTCGCCGAGGTCGAGGGTGGTCGCGGCGCCCTCGGGGACCTCGGGGCGCGGCTCGAGGGTGGCGTGCCCGCTGTAGTGGGCGCTCAGGGCCAGGGACTTCCCGCGGCGCCCAGGTGCCAGCTCGAGCTCGAGGCGAAAGCGCCCCTCGCTATCGCAGGTCACGCTCTCAGCGCTAGCGGCGTGGGTCACGTTGGCCCCGGAGAGGGCCTTGCCGCGGCTGTCGACACAGCGCCCGACCACGGTCAAGAGGAAGGTCGCCGCTCCTGCGCTCCCTGTCTGGGCCGGGTCGCCGGTCTCGGCGACCTCGCGCTCGGCCGCGGCCACCGCGCCCGGATCGGCCCGGGCCGGCCCTTCGGGCGCGACCAGCTCCCGGGGGTCAGCGACCCCGTGCGGCGCCGCGGGCGCGGCGTCCCCGATGGGCGCCAGGCGCTCCTCCGCGCCCGTGCGTAGGAGGACGAAGGCCAGCGCCAACGCGACGCTGACCACCAGGACGAGGAGGCGTAGCTGCATGGAGATACGGTACCAGGTACCCTCCCGCCGATGCCCTGGAGCGAGGATCGCATGCACCGCTGGCTGGCGCGACGTAGCACGCCGGGCGTGCTCGTCGGCGGATTGGGAGACGACGCCGCCGTGCTGCGCAGCGACGCCGGACGCGCGGTGCTGTGCGTCGACGCGACGGTCGAAGGCGTGCACTTCGAGCCCGGTACGAGCGCGACCCAGGTCGGGCGCAAGGCCGCGCGCCGCGCCCTCTCCGACCTGGCTGCCTGCGCCGCCACGCCGCGCAGCTTGTTGCTGGCCCTCAGCGCTCCGCGCGCCTGCGAGGAGGCCTGGTTGCGGCGCGCGATCGCCGGCGTGATCGAGGCCGGTGAGCGCCACGGGGCCGCCCTCGTCGGCGGGGACCTGACCTGCGCCGAGGGGCCCGTCGCCCTGAGCGTCACGGCCCTGGGCCGCCTCGGCGGACGTCGGCCCGCGCCCGCCCGCTCGCGGGCACGGCCGGGGCAGGACGTGCTCCTGAGCGGGCCGGTGGGGGGCAGCGCACTCGGCCGGCACCTCAGCTTCGAGGCGCGCATCGAGGCGGGGCAGTTCCTGTTCGAGCAGGGGGCCACGGCGATGATGGACATCTCCGACGGCCTGGCCTGGGATCTCTTTCGGCTGGCGCGTGCCTCGCGGGTCGCCATCGAGCTGGATCACGTTCCCGTGCACAAGGACGCGCGCCGCGCGGCGCGGGAGAGCGGGCGCACCCCCGGCTGGCATGCACTGCACGACGGAGAGGACCACGAGCTGGTGGCGACCCTCGCGCCGCGGGGCGCGCGGCGTGCCGTCGAGCTCGCCGCTCGCGGGCGCGCCGCGATCTGCCCCGCGCTGACCCGTATCGGGCGGGTGCTCGAGGGGCAGGGCCTGTGGTTGATCGAGGAAGCCGGACGGCGGCGCTGGACGCCGCAGGAGGGGGGCTTCCGCCATGGCGCCGGCTGAGCGCGAACCGGCTGAGCGCGGACCGGCTGAGCGCGGGGGGCTCGAGTGGGACCTCGTCACGACCTCGCCCGAGGCGACGGCCGACTTCGCCGCGCGCCTCGGTGCGCTCGTCGGCCCGGGCACCGTGGTCGCTCTCAGCGGCGACCTGGGCAGCGGCAAGACCACCTGGGCGCGGGGCTTCGCCCGCGGGCTGGGGATCGAGGAGGGCGTCTCGAGCCCGACCTACACCCTGATGCAGGAGCACCAGGGGCGCCTGACCCTCTACCACTTCGACGCCTGGATGGAGGGACGCGAGAAGGCCTTCTTCAGCGATGGGGGGGACGCGTGGCTCCACGCCGAGGGGGTGGCCCTGGTCGAGTGGGCCGAGCGCGTGGCCGAATTCCTGCCCCTGCCGCGGATCGAGGTGGAGCTGTTCCACGCCCGCGCGGAGGACGGCGGCGAGGCGCGCCGGATCCGGGCCCGGGTGGCCCGGGCTGTGGGC
>JAJFFA010000767.1 GCA_021776885.1 Planctomycetota bacterium | reverse complement strand
GAGCCGGGCAAGCGCGAGGTGCGCGTCGTCCTCGACGAGCGCGGCCACACCCTGGGCCTGAGCGAGGCCGCCCTGGCGGCCGAGCTGCGCAGCGCCTTCGAGGGCACGACCCACGCGCGTTTCACGCGCGGCACGGACGAGGTCGAGGTGGTCGTCAAGTACCCCGAGGACGTGCGCACCTCACGCGCCGGCCTCGAGCGCGTGCGCGTCGCGACCCCCGGCGGCGCGCTCGTGCCCCTGGGCACGGTGGCGCGCCTCGAGGACGCCCAGGGGCCCGCCTCGATCCAGCACCGCGAGCGCGAGCGCTCGGTCAGCGTGATCGCGGACGTCGACAAGCGCGAGGGCAACGCCACCGCCATCGCCGAGGAGCTGGGCCAGCGGCACGCGGACTTCGGCGCGCGCAACCCGGGCTACACCCTCGAGTTCCTGGGCGACTTCGAGGAGACGGCCAAGGCCCTCGATGGGTTGCTGCTGGCCGGATCCCTCGCGCTGCTCCTGATCTACGTCGTCCTGGGCAGCCTCTTCCGCTCGTTCACCCAGCCCTTCGTGATCATGTTCGTGATCCCCTTCGCAGGCCTGGGCGTCGTCGGCGGGCACTGGATCATGGAGCGACCGATCACCCTGATGTCGCTGATCGGTCTCCTGGCCCTGGTGGGGGTGGTGGTGAACGACTCGCTGATCCTGGTCGACTTCGTCAACAAGCGGCGCGAGGCCGGTGCCGAGCTGGTCGAGGCCCTGGTGCAAGCGGGGACGGCGCGCTTCCGTCCGATCCTCTTGACCTCGATCACCACCATGCTCGGTCTCTCGCCCCTGACCTTCTTCGCCTCGGGCCAGGCGCGCTTCCTGCAGCCGATGGCGATCAGCATCTTCTTCGGCCTGGCGGCAGCGACCCTGCTGGTGCTCGTGCTCGTTCCCGCCGCCTACGCGGTGCTCGACGACCTCCTCAGCGCTTTCCGCTTGCGCTCGAGCCGTGAGCCCACGACCCTCCGCGCCTGATGGACATCGTCCTCTCGACCCTCGACTCCCTCGCAGCCGCTCTCGAGCTGGTCCCCGTCATCGACCGCTACGCCGAGGAGGTCCTCGACGAGCTGCGCGACGAGCCCCTGCCGCCGGGGACCGGGCGCGCGCTGCTCGAGCGCCACTTCGACTCGCCGCAGTGCGTCGTGCTGACGGCCCGCGATCCGGAGCTGAACGAGCGCGTCGGGCTGTGCATCACCGTGCCCTTCGAGGACCCCCTGGCGGGGGACGCGGTGCCCATGATCGTCGTCCTCTCGGTGCACCCCGAGCGCCGCCACCGCGGCCTGGCCCGGGCCCTGGTCGAGGCGGTCTCGGCGCAGCTGCGCGGGCGCGGCTTCCCGCGCCTCGCCGCCCGTGCCGGGCACAACGACGACGCCCTGATCTCGATGGGCGAGCGCTGGGGCTTCGTGCGCGCCTGGGAGCTGATGCTGCTCGAGTAGCGCCCGCGCATGCGCGCTACCCTGATCCCATGCGACCCGCCGTTGTCGTCCTGACCGGAGCCGGGGTCTCCGCCGACTCGGGGGTCTCGACCTTCCGTGACGCGGGGGGGCTGTGGGAAGAGCAGCGCCTCGAGGACGTGGCCACTCCCGAGGCCTGGGCCCGGGACCCGGCCCTGGTCTGGCGCTTCTACCAGCTGCGCCGCGCGCAGCTGGCCGAGGTCGAGCCCAACCCCGCGCACCTGGCCCTGGCGCGGCTCGAGCGTGCCCTGGCCCTGGCCGGGGCGCCCTTCACCCTGGTCAGCCAGAACGTGGACGACCTGCACGCCCGCGCGGGCTCGAGCGTGCTCTCGATGCACGGCCAGCTGCGCGTCCTGGCCTGCGAGGCCTGCGGCCGGACGCTGGAGGACGACGCGCACCTGGACCCCGAGTCCTTCGTCCCTTGCAGCGCCTGCGGTCACCCGCGGCTGCGCCCGGACGTGGTCTGGTTCGGCGAGCTGCCGCGCTTTGTCGATCAGGTCGAGGTCCGGCTGCACGAGGCCACGCACTTCCTGGCCGTCGGTACCAGCGGCGCGGTCTGGCCCGCCGCGGGCTTCCTGGGCCTGGCGCGAGCGACCGGCACGCGCACCTTCGTCAACGCCCTCGAGGCCCCCGACAACGCTGGGGAGGTCGACCACTTCCTGCCCGGACGCGCCGCCGAGGTGATCCCGGGGCTGGTCGACACCTGGATCGACGAGTGGGGGCTCTCAGCCCACGCGTGATGCTGAGGAGTTCGCCTCGCCGCCGCGGCCTGGGGCCGCGGAGGGCTCGAGGTGGCGTTGTGGACGGGGGCGCAAGGGTCCGGCGGACCCTGAACCGGGTGACGCGCGGCTGCGCCGCTGGGGTCAAGTCTCGCTGCGCTCGATGACCCCGACGGCGCTGCGCGCCGGGACCCGCGCGGCGCGGGCCGGGGTCGTGCGGCGTTCGGAGGGGGCGTTCGGAGTCGCCTCGCCGTTCCGAGCGCTCCCTCCACGTCGCCTAGTCCATGAACCAGATGAAGAAGCCGAACGGGTCGAGCAGTAGTTGTGCGCACATCAGGCCGACCCCGATGCCGAAGACGGCGGCGTAGCGTCCCGCGCGCAGCCTGAAGCAGAGGCACAAGAGGAAGCCCGCGATCAGGAACGGGGTCAGGTTCTCGATGATGCGCCCGAGCGTCCACGTCACCTCGTAGTGCGCGCCGAAGTGCTTCGGGTCGAGGATGGCCGTGCCGGGGGGCGGTCTCACGAAGGGAGAGCTGTGGCCCATGGGGGCGGGCCAGCGGCCCGTCGACCAGCGATGGCGCAACGCGAGGGAGTAGAGGCCAAAGAGCCAGGCCCACGGCAGGCCCGCCGCGAGGACGAAGGCGATCTCGAGGCGGTTCGACAGGGTGTCCCGGGCATCGCTGCCCGCGGCTCGCAGGGTCGCGCTCACCTGGGGGTGAACGCCGCGATGACGCAGACCAGCGGCACGATCCAGACCCAGAAGCGCACCGGGATGAAGAGCAGGGAGTCCTTCGCGCGGGGCGCGGGCGTGTCTCCCGCGCCGTCGGCGTCTGTGCCCTGGAGCTCGGTCCCGACCTGGGCGCGTCGCGCACGCCCATCGAGCCAGCGCGACAGGAACCACAGTCCGACCGAGGCCAGGATTCCGCCCAGGATCGGGGGCCAGGCGTTGCGCTGGTAGTAGTCCGGCTGACCCAGGGCCGCTTCGACCCCGTACTCGACGCCGATCAACGCTCCCATGCTGATCACGACGACTGCGAGTCCCCACCCACTCCAGATGATCATGTGCTCTCTCTCCTTGGACCGCGAACAGCGTCACGCTACCACGGGTCCCGGGCGCGGCGTCCTCAGGCGTCGAAGGCCAAGGCCAGGAGGCGCTCGAGGGAGGCGTCCAGACCCAGGGCGCGGGCCTCCTCGGGGGTCATCCAGCGCACCTCGTGGCTCTCGTCGCTGCAGGCCGGTTCGGCGCCCTTGGGGGCGACCGCGAGGTAGCGCAGGTCCAGGTGGTCGTGGCGCGGCTCGCCCGGGCGCGCCGGAATCGGGTGCACGTCCAGGTCGATGGGCGCGGACGAGATCGCGGCGGGGGTGAAGCCGGCCTCCTCGCAGGCCTCGCGCCAGGCGACCCCGCGCAGGTTGGCGTCGCCGTCGGCGTGGCCGCCGAGCTGCAGCCAGCGATCGAGCTTCTTGTGGTGCGTCAGGAGCACCCGCTCGCGGCGCGCGTCCAGCAAGAGGCACGAGCCCGTCAGGTGGCCCTCGGCGCAGGCGCGCTCGTGGGCGTCGCTCGGATGGGCGTCGAGGAAGGCCAGGATGTGCGTACGCACGCGCGCTTGCTCGGCACAGGGCGGCGCGTAGCGCTCGAGGATCTCGCGTGCGCAGGCGAGGGACGGGTCGCGCGCGAGGTCCGCGCGGGCGGGGGGGACGAGGACGGCCAAGGGAGGGGTGGCGCGGGTCAGCGGTGCAGCTGGCGGAAGGGGCCGGTGCGCTGATCGATGTCGATGCCCTGCTTCTTCTTCCAGCCCTTGTACTCCTCGTAGTCGCCGTGGAAGAAGCGCACGACGCCGTCGCCCTCGAAGGCCAGGATGTGGGTCGCGACGCGGTTGAGGAAGTAGCGGTCGTGGGTCACGACGATCATCGAGCCGGGGTACTCCTGGATCGCCTCCTCGAGCACGCGCAGCGTCTCGAGGTCCAGGTCGTTGGTCGGCTCGTCCATGATCACCAGGTTCGCCGGCTCGCGCAACATCTTGGCCAGCAGCACGCGGTTGCGCATCCCGCCCGAGCACTCGCCCAGCAGGCGCTGCTGGTCCTCGCCCTTGAAGT
>JAJFFA010000766.1 GCA_021776885.1 Planctomycetota bacterium | reverse complement strand
GCGCTCATGCGACAGGCCGACCTGTTGGAGACCGCGGGCACGGACGACCGCCTGGCCCGCGCTACGCTCCGCTCGCGCGCCAACGACATGGTAATTCGTCGACGTCGAGGCATCGCCCGAACCGAGGCCAATGCGGCGCGTAACGGCGCGGCTCGCGGCGTGTGGGAGCGCATGCGTGACGAGGGGCAGATCATGCCCGATTCGCTCGTCGAGTGGGTGACGAACGATCCGTGTCCGGTGTGCGAGGGCATCGCTGCCCAGGGCCCTCAGCCCATCGGCGAGGGCTTCCCCGATCCGACCACGGGCGGCACGGTACTGAGCCCGCCCCGGCATCCGAATTGCAGGTGCGAGTTGCGGCTGCTGCCCGCGGCGTTCCCTGAAGACTGACGAGCCCTGTGATACGGAGGCGATCTCAGCCAAAGGACCCCGTCTATGCGCTTGCTCCTCATCGCCGCCTTGCTCGTCCTCAGCGTTCCCGCCGCTGCAGCCACGGCCACCGCTGATCAGAGCGGCTTGAGCCACGTCGTGCCCTACAAGTCGCAGATGTACACGGTCACGGCCGCGGACACCGACGATCTCGTGTTCGACACCAAGGCGGGCACGAGCGGCCTCTACATCCCGATCGTGGTCACGCCGAGCACGGCCACGACCACGCTCAATTCGATCTCTGACGGGCGCGTGCTCGGGCAGATGGTTGAATTCATGGTGACCGGCACCAACACGCTCGTGATCCCGACCTCGCTCAGCAACACTGATTTCGGCCTGGCCGGCGATGCCTCGGTCGTGGAGGGCCACAGCTGCCGCATGATCTGGGACGGCACGTCCTGGCGCCTCGCTTCGCTGCCGGGCCTTACGATCACCCGCGCCGAGCTCAACCTGCTGGACGGAATCACCGCTACGGCCGCCGAGGTCAACGCTCTAGACGGCGCAACCGCCACGGCCGCGGAGATCAGCCTATTGGACAACCAATGGGCCGATGCGGTCTACACCGTGAACGCCGAGAGCACCGACACGGTTACCGTGAACGTCCAATTCAACGACGCCGCGGGCACCGCCATGGCCACGCCCGTTGCAGTGACCTGCTACCTCTCGAGCGATTCCGCAGGGCTCGACATCGCGACCACTGCCGAGGACATTGCCGCGGGCACCGACGGATCCGTAGCCGAGGCCGTGGCCAACGTCGCGATCTTCGCGGTGTCCGAAGCCGACGGCGATCTAGACGTCGTGGTCACCGAGACCGCGGGCGGGGACGTCTACTTGGTGTGCCGCACGCCCGCGGGCGGGCTGGACATCTCGGCCGTGCTGGACTTCACCGCGTGATCGAGCTTCTGCTCGCCTTGCTCCTCAGCGTCGGCGTCATCAGCTACGACCCGCCGGACCACGTATACCCCGCGCAGGGCGAGCAGATCGACAATCCCGAGGCCGAGCCCCCGGCCTATGCTGAGGTGGAGTGCTTCGTTTCGTGCATGCACTGGTGCCTGATTCCGGGCCCGCCCTCTCCGTCGTGAGACTGCTCGCGCTCGTCCTTGCGCTGGCGCTTCTGCCTGGGTGCTCCCTCTTGCTGGAGCTCGCCGACGGATGCCACGCGCGCCGCGTCTACGGCGTGGGCGGCTCCTTCCCGGTCGACTTCTGCGTCGGCGGCGAGGCCGACGCCAACCGCATGACACGGGCTTGGGGCCAGTACCTGCACGTCTACGAAGCGGTGCTCGCCGAAGAGGGCCTCACACCCTTGGGCGGGCTCGTCGATCAGATCTCCGGGTTCGAGATGACGAAGCGCGCCGACGGCGGGCCACTGGCGGGGCAGTGGGATACCGTCGCGCGTGCAGGGCACTTGTGGGTGGATGGCGTGCCCACGCACTGGATCAACACCGCGGGCCCGCACGAGATGCAGCACGCCTACGAATCGCTAGCGCTTGGCCAGAGCTGGTCCGATTGGCGCGCCAACGAGGCGCATTTCGCCCTCGGCGATCTGGGCTTCCGTTTGTTCGAGGTCGCCTCGGCACGGTGGCTGGCCACGGCGTGGACCTGTGGCGACGGCGGACTGGACCCGCCTGAGTCCTTCGGGAAGTGCGAGCCGCGCTAGGCACTCAGCGCGTAGTTGCTGATGCGCCGCTTTCGATCCACCTTGAAAAGGCGCAGCACGTGCGCCCACGCCGAGGCCACAACGACAGCGGGCACGTCCGCTGCATGGGCGGCGGCAAGCACCTCGGCGCGGTGCTCGGTCAGCAGAGCGTCTGAGAACCAGTCCGGGTGGACATCGTCCCATGCGTAAAGATCGCGGGCCGTGGCCGGCTTGAGCAACCAAGCCACCCGCGCGGATTGCTCCTGATCGAGGTGCGTGTAGAGCCTGCGGCGGTTCATTCCGCAAACTCCTCTTTCCGGCCCTCGGCCGCTAGGAAGGACATCAAGCCGCCTTTCACCCGGCCAGCCTCGTCGTCGGTGGTCGCGGTGGTGCCGAGGGCCTCAAACAATGCGTCCCGTGATCGGCGCATGCACTCGCTAACCCACTCGTCTCCGCAAGATTCAATATTGTGGTCAAGGTGCTCGGCTGCGTTTTTCATCGTGGCATGCAGACCAATGATGATGCTCTCCCTTGCCTCCACCGCGTCGGCCAGTGCAGCGTCTAGGGCGGTGCGGTCGGTGGGCATCGGCGTGCCGCGCTCAACAGCGTCGGCCCATCCTGTGTAGCCCTCTTTGCGGATATCGCTGGCGACGCCGAGCAGGGTCTGGCGTAGTGCTTCGGCCTGCGCCTGCGATGCGGCGAGCTGGGTGCGGAGAACCCTGACCGCACTCAAAAGCCCGTCGACTTCGCCCCTTTTGGCGCGCTTCAGCCTCTCCACCTCGGCGACATGGGCGTCGTTGCACGCTTTGAGGGTGTCCACACTGGTGTTGAGCATGGAGACCTCCTCGCGCAGCGCGGCGTTGGACTCAAGAAGCTCTTGCGCGTGCTCAGGCGGCAAATCGTCGTCGTTGTCGATGTAGCGCTGGACGATGGCGTCCATGGAGAAGTCGGTGGGCTCATCCATCGGTGTCCTCGTCGCCTGCGCACGCATAGAGCAATCCGCCCATACCTGCCGCAGGTTTGTGATAGAGGGCGGCGACGGTCATGAGGCACCGCCCGCGCCGCCGCTGGGCTCGGCGTACCGGCGCTGACACTTCTCGCAGAGCCGCATGGAGCCCGGGGGTGCGGTTGGGTCCTCTGCCCACGCACTCGTGCGTCCAGGGCGCGCACCGCAGAGACCAGGGCCGTGGTCGCGCTGGTGCTCGACCAG
>JAJFFA010000765.1 GCA_021776885.1 Planctomycetota bacterium | reverse complement strand
CAGGGCAGGGCCTGGGCCGTGGCCTCCAGGGACCCGCGGAAGGCCCGCGGGAGCTGGCTGACGAGCCAGCCACCCAGGATCAGGAAGAACAGGCAGCCCAGGATCTGGGTCGAACGGAAGCGGCCGGCGCTGCCGTCGAGCCGGGCCAGGGCGTCGGCGATCTCGTTGCCCCCGAGGCTCTCCAGGCTGCGCCCGAACTCCTCGTCAGCGCACTGGATCGAGTGCTTGCCGGAGTGGCAGATCCACAGGGTTCCGCTGGCCCCGCCGCGCTCGATGCGCATGCCGCGCCAGGGCATCGAGTGGGCCAGGCCCTCCCGGGTCAGGGCGTGGACACCCTTCACGTCGACCCGCACCCTGGCCTTGCGCCTGCCGTCGGGGACGCCGCGGCCGCCCAGGGCGCCCTCGAACTCGGCCTCGTCGAAGGGGCTAGGCGTCACGCGGCCTCCGCACGACGGTCTCGAGTTCGCCGATGCCCTCGACGGCGCACACGACCCGCTGGCCGTCGGACAGGGGGCCGACCCCCGCGGGCGTGCCCATCAGCACCAGGTCCCCCGGGCGCAGGGTCAGGTGGCGCGAGAGCCAGGCCAGGGCGTGGGGCACGTCGACGACCAGGTCACGGGTCGACGCGTCCTGGCGCAGCTCGCCCTCGACCCGCGCCGTGACGCGCAGGTCCGCGATGTCCAGGTAGTCCCGCGGCACGAAGCACGGCCCCAGGGGACAGAAGCCGTCGAGGTTCTTGGAGCGCAGCCAGGGGTGGCCGCGCTTGCGGTCGTCGCCCTGCATCGAGCGCGCGGTCAGGTCGTTGGCGACCGTGTAGCCGGCGACGTGCTCCAGCGCGTCCTCGGGGGCGATGTCGCGCCCAGCCAGGCCGATCATCAGCGCCAGCTCGGCCTCGTGGTCGACGCGGCGCTCGTACCAGGCGGGGATCGTGACCTCGCCGCGGTGGGGGAGCAGGGTCTCGGGCAGCTTGTTGAAGAACAGCGGCTCCTCGGGCACCTCCTCGTCGAACTCCTCGGCGTGGGCGCGGAAATTCTTGCCGAGGCAGAGGATCTTGCCCACCGCGTGCGGGGCGATCGGGGTGGCCAGGTCGAGGGGCGCGTTGCCGTCCCACTCGACCTCGGCCCGGGTCCACTCGCCGCTCTCGGCCGCGTCGCTGCCAGGCAGGCGCGGGTCGAGGCTGCCGGCGTCGAACCAGCCGGTCTCGAACAGGTCGACCAGATCTGTGGGGTGCCCGCCCTGGCGCAGGTGCTGGGTCAGATCGAAGAGTTCGCCATCGACGTCGATCCAGAGCCGCTCCTGGGCCCCGGGGGCGCGGAAGACGCGTACGCGACGGACCGAGGCCGGGGGCATGGCCGAAGAGTCTAGTGGCGCAGCGAGTGGTGTGATGCACGCTGTTGCGGCATTTTGGCGGTTCCTGCGAGATTTGCTGCAAGACGCGCCGACGACGCGGGGCCAGGGGCGAGCTGACCGCGCTCAGTCTTCGCCGGCGTAGCCCAGGGCCTCGAGCTCGCGCTGCAGCTCGTCGCTCTCCGCCTCGAGGGCCGGGATGGCCGGCGCATCGAAGCCCGGGCGGGCGGCGAGCTGGGCCTTGTAGTCCTCCAGCAGCCCGGTGGCGATGGGACCGAAGCGCGGGTCGTCCTCGGTCAGCGGGTTCTGCTCGAGGGGGTCCTCCTCGAGGTTCACGAGGTGACTGTTGAAACCGACCACTTGCAGCTTCCAGGGCCAACGCATGCGAGCGTGGCTGCCCTTCTGGGCTCCCACGACGCGCTCCTCGGGGATCGGGCCGCGCAGGGAGACGCCGGGCAGCCGCGGGTCGAGGGGCAGTCGCGCGGCTTCCAGGACGGTCGGCACGACGTCCACCAGGCTGACCAGGGCGTCGCTTCGTTCGCCCGCGCGGTAGCCGTCGGGGAAGCGCACCAGCAGCGGGATGTGCAGACCCTCTTCGAAGAGCTTGCCGTGGCCGCCCAGATCGCCGTTGCGACGATGCCCGAGGTTCTCGCCGTGATCCGCGGTGATGATCAGGATGGCGTTGTCCAGCAGGCCGCGCCGTCGCCAGCTCTCGATCCAGTCCTCGAGCACCGAATCGACGTAGCGGATCTTGCCGTCGTAGAGCGCGATCATCGCCTCGGACTCGAGCGGCTCGAGCTTCTGCCTGCCCTCGTCGACGAGGATGAAGTTGACCTTGCGCAGGATCTTCTTGGCATCCGGCATGAAGCAGATGTCGAAGGGCTCCGGCGGGTCGTACATCAGGCTCTTCTTGTCCTTGAGCGGGTCGCCGTGGATGTCGAACAGGTGCAGGAAGAGAAAAAAGGGCCACTCCGGGTTGAGGTCGACGAAGGCCTCGCTCAGGTGGATCTCGGCCAGGGGCGCCTCTTCGTGTTCACGGAAGACATCGAACCCGCGGTCGTGCCCGTAGCGCGGCCCGATGAAGCCCGGCTTGTAGAGTCCGATCGTGTGGTAGCCCTGGTCCGAGAGACGCTGGGCCAGGAAGGGAATCTTGGGCGAGAGCGCCTTGTCCTTCTTGACCACGCCGTGCTGCTCCGGGTACAGCCCGGTCAGCATCGTCACGTGGGAGATCAGGGTCCACGGGGCGACGCTGTGGGCCTGGTCGAAGACGAGGCACTCCTTCGCGAGCTGCCTGAGGTACGGCGTCGTCTCGCGCTCGTAGCCGTACAGGCTCATGTGGTCCGCGCGCAGCGTGTCGAGGGAGATCAGCAGCACGGACGGGGGCGGCCCCGTCTCGCCACCGCAGCCACCGCAGGCCAGGGGCAGGGCTGCCGCAAGGGCCAGCCTCGCGGCCCGCTTCAGGAGTTCCGTCGAAGAGTGGCGCATGCGGCGCGATCCTATTCCGGGACACGCCGTCGCGCCAGGCCCGGCGGCTACAGGACCTCGCCCAGGGTCAACAGC
>JAJFFA010000764.1 GCA_021776885.1 Planctomycetota bacterium | reverse complement strand
CGGCGGCGCGGAACCGGGGTCCGTACCCGCCGGGCTCCTTGCGCCGTTTTCGTAGTTGCTTGACCCCCTGGCAGGGATAGCTTCCATTGGAGGTCGCTCCCATGGTCGCGCAGCTCTGGAGTTCGCTCGGGCTAGCCCTTGCCCTGGTCACAGGGGGGGCGGGGCGAGGTGTCGCCCTGGATCGGCCCTGCGCACCCGATCAGGGGTCCCCCGATCAGGGGGCCCCCGAACAGGCGTCCACAGGGGGCTCCGAGTTCCAGCGCGGACTCGAGCGCGCCTTCGAGGCCTGGCTCGCGAGCCTGCGTGACGGCCCCGCGCGGACCCGGGGCGCCGAGCGCGACGCCCTGGCCGACGAGCTGCTCGACTGGGCCCAGCGCGGCTCTGCGCGGGCCTGGCGCCTGCTCCTCGCGTGGCTCGAGGGCGACGGGCCCACCGACCAGCGTCCTGGGTGGGAGCGAACGCCCGCCCTCGCCCGCGCCCTCGCGGCGATCGCCAGGGACGAGGAACTCGCCGCGCGAGCGCTGCTGTGCGAGGCACGCCACGCCGCCCAGGGCGCTCCCGCGCTCCACGCCGAGCTGATCCGGCGCTACCCCCGGTCCCGCGCCGCGGCGCGGAGCCGCGACGACCTCTGGCGCGCGCGGCATCTGGCCCCGGGCCAGTCCGCCCCTGCCCTGGTCGGCCAGGACCTGTTCGGCAACGAGGTGCGGCTCGACGACCACCTGGGCCGAGTGACCGTGTTGCGCTTCCTCGGCGTCGGCGTTTCAGCGGACAGGGTGGCGGCCAGTGGGGCCGCTCTCTCCGACGCCTTCTGGGACGCTCCCTTCACCTTGATCGACATCGTGCGTACGCCGGGACGAAGGCCGTGGAGCGACCTCGACCCGGAGACCTCTGTCGGCTTGGCGGCCGAGCCGGCGCGCGGACCGTGGCCCGCCGGGTGGCGCGCCGAGTGGCCGGTCGTGTGGCCCGTCGTGTGGGACGGTGCGAAGGGACCCATCGCCAGCCGCTGGCGCCAGCACCCCGGGCCCGCGACCTTCGTCCTCGATGTGGAGGGGCGCATCCGACTCGCGACCCCCGACCCCGATGGCGAGCTGCTGCGCGCCACGGTGGAGGAGCTCCTGATCGAGGCCCGCGACCGAAGCGCGCCGCCCCGTCCGCCCGAACCGAGTCCGCAGCCGGCCGCTGGAGCGCCGGTGCGTCGCTGACCCGCCATGCCTGCCCCCTGGATCCTCCCCCAACCCGGCTGGCGAGCCGCGCTCTGCGCGCTGGGGAGGGAATCGTGAGGCAGCTTCCGATCCTCTGCACCTTCCTCCTGTGCGCGCTGATCTTCGCCTGGAACGCGAGCCATCGAGACGGGGGCTCGGTGGCGTCGGGGGAGGAACGCTTCGCTGTGGAAGTGGCCCGAGCTGCGGGCACGGCAGGACAGCGGGGAGAGGACCAGGGGGCGCATCAACTCGACGGGTTGGGCCTCAGCGGCCCGTCCGCGCCCGGGGTCGGTGGGCGCGGTGCTGGAGTCCCCGAGCCCGTGGGGCTGTCGGGCACGCAGCGCAAGCCCGGAGCGCCCGGGGCGACGCAGCGCGAGTCCGGCGCCGCGAGCCTGGCCGACACGCTGGACGCAGGCGAGGGCGGCGACGCCCAGACACGCATGCGCGAGGCTCGGATCGCGGCCCTGACCGCGGGGACCGAGCGCCAGCACGTGGTCGAGCGCTATCCGAATGGCGAGGTCCGGGCCGAGGGCGCCATGGTCGACGGGGCCCGCGAGGGGCCCTGGGTCGAGTACTGGCCAGGGGGCAAGCCGCGCAGCGAAGGGCGCTACGAGTCGGACCAGCGCGTCGACGACTGGAGCTTCTGGCACGACAACGGGGTTCTGAAGGCGGGGGGCGCCTACGACGCGGACCTGCGCCACGGGGACTGGAGCAGCTACAGCCGCGAGGGCCGGCCGCGTAGCGCGACGGTCTACCGCCGCGGGCGGCGCGACGGCTTCGAGCGCGAGTGGTTCTCCAACGGTCAGGTGCGCTCGGAGGGCTCCTGGCGCAACGACCTGCGCGAGGGGGAGTGGCGTTTCTACGACTACGAGGGGCGCCTGGATCGCCTCTCAGGCCTGTACCGGGCCGGCCAGAAGGTGCGCTGAGCGCGGGACCGGGCCCGGGGCCCAGGGGCCTTGCGCGTGCGGAGGTGCTCAGATGGAGCCCCTGGGGGGTCCCAGCCGCGCGATCCGGAGCTACACTTGAATGGATCTCGCCCGGTCGTTGGCTCGCGACCCTGGGCGAGCGTCGATTTCCCGGGGGCGCTCCCGCACCCTCAATCGCCCCACAGATCTCTCGGATCCCATCGAATCATGAATGCTCTCCAAGCCGCGTTCTGCGCGCTCCTCGTGCCCTCCGTCTCCCTGGCCGGCACGGTCACCCTCGAGTCGAACCAGGACAACACCCTCTACGAAGACGGCGCCGGCTCGTTCAGCAACGGCGCGGGGATCTACGTCTACGCCGGGCGGACCCAGAGCGGGGCGATCCGCAACGCCGTGCTCGCCTTCGACGTCGCCGGTGCGATTCCCGCGGGTTCGACGATCACCGGAGTGACGCTCAACCTGAACTGCAACCGTGTGCCTCCGGGCTTCAGCAACGAGGCCTTCGATCTGCACCGATTGCTCGCGGCCTGGGGTGAGGGAACGTCCAACGCCGGTGACCCCGGCGGCATGGGGACCTCGTCCGCCGCCAACGATGCGACCTGGATTCACACCTTCTTTCCGGGCAGCTTCTGGGCCACCGCCGGCGGCGATTTCAACGCCCTCGCCAGCAGCAGCGTCGTCGTGGGCGACACGGGAATGTACTCGATGCTCGGCGTCAACCTCGTGGCCGACGTCCAGGACATGCTCGACACGCCGGCGACGAACTTTGGCTGGCTGATTAGGGACTCGGACAACAGCTTCGGCTCCGCGCGCCGCTTCGCTTCGCGCGAGGACACCGTTGCCGCCAACCGCCCGACCCTCGAGGTGACCTTCGACGCCCCCGCCCTGGGCACCAGCTACTGCACCGCGAGTATGAACTCGGTGGGCATGGGCATGATCACGGCCACGGGCTCCGACCAGGCTTCGCCGTTGAACGTGACGTTGCAGGCCGCACCCGTCCCGAACACGACCGGCCTGTTCTTCTTCGGTCCCAACCAGCTGGCCAACGAGCCGCCCTTCGGCGAGGGCGTGCGCTGCGTGGGCGGCGTGACCCAGCGCATCTTCCCGCTGGTGGGGGGCTCCGGCAACGTGGCGACCCAGACCCTGAACAGTGGCGCGAGCTACGCGGCCTTCATCGTTCCTGCGGCCAGCCTGAACTTCCAGTACTGGTTCCGCACGGCGATGAACGCCGGGGACCTCGACGGCGACGGCATGGTCGAGCCGTTCTGCACCACGGACGGTCTGAATATCGTCTTCCAGTAGGGGACTCCGCCGTCTCCACCAGGAATCGGGCGTCGGCGTCGAGTACGCCGCGCCCGATTCTTCATCTCGATCCGCAGCCCGCCCGCTCCCACCGCATCACGCTCGTCATGAAGCCCACCCTCCTGCTGCCGCTCCTCGCCGCCCCGGCCTTCGCCAGCGAGGCGACCCTGGTCTCCGCGCGCGACAACACGCTCTACATGGACCCCCTCGGAGCCCTCAGCAACGGGAAGGGCGAGCGCTTCTTCGTGGGGCGCACGAGCCAGGGCAATGTGCGCCGGGGCCTCTTGTACTTCGACGTCGCCGCGGCCATCCCGGCCGGGGCCACGATCAGCTCGGCGAGCCTGGACCTGCGCCTGTCCCGTGATCCCCCGAACCCGGGGATGGTGCCCATGGACCTGCACCGGGTGCTGGCCGACTGGGGCGAGGGCAGCTCGAACGCACCCGGGACCGAGGGCCAGGGCGCGGACTCTTCCGCCGGCGACGCGACCTGGCTGCACACGTTCTTCTCCTCCTCGAACTGGGCCAGCGCCGGGGGCGACTTCGATCCGAGTCCGAGCGCGTCGATCACGGTGCTGGCCATGGGCAGCTACTCGATCACCGGACCCGGGCTGGTGGCGGACGTGCAGTCGTTCCTCGATGACCCGGCCACGAACTTCGGCTGGCTGATGAAGGCCAGCAGCGAGGTCGGCACCCAGAGCGCACGGCGCTTCAACACCCGCGAGTTCGTGAACAACCCCAGCTTCCGCCCCATGCTGCGCATCGACTTCCAGGCCGGGGACCCGGGCACGGCCTACTGCGTCGGTGCTCCGAACTCCGTCGGCCCCGGCGCCT
>JAJFFA010000763.1 GCA_021776885.1 Planctomycetota bacterium | reverse complement strand
CCCGGCTTCGCGTTGACGTAGAGGAAGAGGAAGCGCGCCAGGGGGTAATCGCCCGCGTTCTGGGCGCTGGGCGCGACGTGCTCGGTCTCGCCGGCGGCGGCCAGGGGCACGGCGCGCACGTCGGCGGTCTTGTAGCCGATGCCGCTGTAGCCGATGGCGAAGCGGTTCGCGGCGACACCCTGGACCACGGCCGAGCTGCCGGGCTGCTCCTTGACCGAGCCCTTGAAGTCACCGCCGAAGAGGGCGTTCTCCTGGAAGAAGCCGTAGGTGCCCGAGGCCGAGTTGCGGCCGTAGAGGCTGATCGGCGCGTTCTTCCAGTCGCCCTCGAGGCCCAGGTCGCCCCAGGTCAGGACGTCCTTGGCGTGGCCACCCTTGCGGCTGCGCGAGAAGATCGCGTCGACCTGCTCCAGGGTCAGGCCCTGGAGCGGGTTGTCCTTGTGCACGTAGACGGCCAGCATGTCGATGCTGGTGGAGAGGGCGGTCGGCTCGTAGCCGAAGGCCTGCTTGAAGTCGTCGATCTCCGTCGGCTTCATCGGGCGGCTCATCGGCCCGAAGGTCGCGCTGCCTCCGATCAGCGCGGGCGGAGCGGAGCCCGAGCCCTTGCCCTCGGTCTCGATGGTCACTCCGGCGTGGTGCTTCTTGAAGCCCGCCGTCCAGAGCGCCATCAGGTTGTTCATCGTGTCGGAGCCGACGGCCTTGATGCTGCCCGAGACGCCCTCGGCGGGCTCGTAGGCGGGGAGCTTGTCGTCGATCTGGACGCCCTGCGCCGGGGCCAGGGTGGCCAGGGTGAAGAGGGCGGGAAGGGTCAGGCTGAGTCGTTTCAATGCGGGGTTCTCCGTGGGTCTGATGTCTTCGAGCAGTGGAGCCGACCGGGGTGAAGCGAGAATGGCCCCGGGATAAAGATCCGAAGAAGATCCCTGCACACGCGGGGGCGGGCAGCCGGGGGCTGAAGCAGCGCCGCTACCTGTGCTTCAATGCCCCGCTCTGCCCATGACCGCCGCCCTCTTCTACGCCTGGATCCTGACCCTCCCCGCGGGCTCCTGCCCCGAACCGGACCCGCCCGGACCGGTCGCGCAAGCCGCCCCCCAGGGCGAGAGCGCTGACCCCGGCACGGAAGGGGCCCCCGTCCGCGTCGAGTGGCGCGACGGATTGCGGATCGTGGGCCCGGACGACGGATTCGAGATCCGCCTGGGGGGTCGCATCCAGCAGGACTGGGGCTTCTTCCACGGCGACGGCGGGTTCCCGAGCGGGCCGGCGGGCGAGGACCTCCTGGCCGATGGCACCCAGGTGCGCCGCGCGCGGCTCTCCATGGGCGGCACGCTCCACCACACGACCCACTTCGCCGTCGAGTACGAGTTCGCAAGCCCCGAGCGCGCGGACGGCGCCGACGCCGTCGGTCTGCGCGACGCCTGGGTCGAGCGCTCGGACCTGCCCGGGACCCCGCGCGTCGGGCACTTCTTCGAGCCCTTCGGCCTGGAAGCCCAGACCGACGCCCGCGCACTGACCTTCCACGAGCGCTCGCTGCCGGCCATGGCCTTCGCCCCCGGCCGCAACGCGGGCCTGGCCCTGCGGCGCCGCTTCGCCGACGGCGCCGGCAGCGTCGCGGCCGGCGTCTTCCGCGAGACCGACGACACGGGCTTCGACACCGGCAGCGGCGAGTCGGCCGCCACCGGCCGCGTGACCTTCGCCCCGCGCCACGCCCCCGGGTCGGTCCTGCACCTGGGGCTGGCCTACAGCCTGCGCAACACGGCGGACGGCGGGGAGCGCTACGCCGCGCGCCCCGAGGCCAACCTGCTCATGCCCTTCGCCGACACCGGGCTCTTCCGCGCCACGCGCTCGCAGCTCCTGGGCGGCGAGGCGGCCTGGGTCGAGGGCCCCTGGTCCCTGCAGGGGGAGGCCATGCTGGCGCGGGTCGACCGTGAGGACGGCCGCGACCCCCTGCTCGGCGGCGCCAGCGTCCAGGCCAGCTGGCTGCTCAGCGGCGAGTCGCGTCCCTACGCGGACGGCGTCTTCGGCCGCGTGCAGCCCCGCGCCCCCCTGCGCGGGGGCCCGGCCGAGGAGGGCGTGCACCCCGGGCGCGGCGCCTTCGAGCTGGCCGCGCGCTACTCCTTCCTCGACCTCGACAACGACGGGGCCATGGGCGGCGAGCTGACCAGCACGTCGCTGGGCCTCAACTGGTACCTCGACCCCAGCACGCGCGTGCAGCTGGGCTACGTCGGCCTGACGATCGATGGCCGCAGTCCGGTGGAGCCCGGCAACCAGGTCGACATGCTGCTCCTACGCTTCGAGCTGGACTTCTGAGGGCATGGGTCGGATCGCGAGCACTTGCGCGGTCGCCTGCGGACTGGCCGCGCCGCTCCTGGCCCAAGGGGACGCGCCCGAGGGGATTCCCCTCGACACCACCTGGAGGAGCGGGCTGCGCTTCCAGGACGAAGCCGGCGACTTCGAGCTCACGCTGGGCGGGCGCGTGATGCTCGACGCCGGCGCCTTCTCGGGCGCAGGGGTCGAGCGCACGAGCGGCAGCTCCCTGGCGGACGGCCTCGAGTTCCGCCGCGCGCGCATCGAGCTGGACGGTCGGCTGCACGGCGCGACGAGCTTCAGCGCCATGTACGAGCTGGCCGGGGGTGACGCCGCCTTCCGCGACCTGTGGATCGAGTCGGAGGCCGTTCTGCCCTGGCCGCTGAAGGTCGGCCTGTTCCGCGAACCCCTCGGGCTGGAGGCGAACACCAGCTCCAACTTCTCGACCTTCATCGAGCGCCCGGCGCCCTCCGACGCCCTGACCCCCGGGCGCAACTCGGGAGTCGGCCTGCGCGGCCAGGCCCTCGACGGGCGCCTGGCCTGGTACACGGGGGTGTTCCGCGCCTCGAGCGACGCCACGGGCCTGGGCCGCGGGGACGGGGACGGCGGCTCCTTCTCGACCCGCGTGCGCTGGCTGCCCCAGGACGAGGAACGCGCCCTGGTGCACCTCGGCGCCGGCGTCAGCCTGCGCAACCAGGACAGTCTGGGCTTCGACTCGCGCCCCGAGGTGCACCTGCTCGAGCCCTTCGTCGACACGGGCCCACTGGCCCTCGACACCCTGGTCCAGACGGCGGCCGAGGCCGCCTGGGTGCGCGGCCCCTTCTCGCTGCAGGGCGAGTACCTGGCCAGCTCCGCCTCCCTCGCCGGCGGCGGCCACGTCGACTTCGCCGGCGCCTACGCGCAAGCCAGCTGGTTCCCGACCGGCGAGTCGCGCCCCTACGACCACGACAAGAGTGGCTTCGGGCGCCTCGAGCCGCGGCGTGACTTCGCCGGCGGCGTGCCCGGGGCCTTTGGCGCCTTCGAGCTGGCGGCGCGCCACTCGTGGCTCGACCTGTCCGATGGGGAGGTGCAGGGGGGCGAGCAGAGCTCGAGCACCCTGGGGCTGAACTGGTA
>JAJFFA010000762.1 GCA_021776885.1 Planctomycetota bacterium | reverse complement strand
GCGGCGCCGCTGGCCGTGGTGGGTCGGCCTGGCGCTGCTGGCCCTGGGCCTGGCCCTGGTCGCGCGGCGCCCGCTGTTGCTGGGGGCCGCACGCTGGGGCGCCGCACGCGCCGGCTTCCGGCTCGAGTGCGATGCCCTGGTCGACGTCGGTCCGGGCAGGCTGAGCCTGCGTGGACTCGTGCTCCAGGCCGAAGGCCCGGGCTCCCCCCTGCGCCGGCTGGCGGCGGACGAGCTCGACCTGCGCTTCGACCTGACGCAGCTCGTACGCGGCAAGCTCTCGGGCCTGACCGACCTGGAGGGGCGCGGAGTGAGCCTCGACCTCGACCTGGGCCAGGGGCGCGAGCCCCGGGCCTCCGAGCCCCGCTCCGGGCCGCCGTCCCTGGCCTGGATCGACCAGCTCCCGCGGGTTCACCTGGCGGGCGTCGACCTCCTGCTGCGCTCCCCCGCCTTCGGCACCCTCGCCGCCCGCGGCATCGATCTCTCCCACGACGCCTCGCAGTCCGACCCGCTGCGACTCGAGTGCAGCGACTTCGGCGCCGCGGCGGAGGGCGAGGCCGAGCTGCAGCTCCCCGGCGCTCTGCGCCTCACAGCCCGACGCACGCCCGACGGCCTCGCCTGCACCCTCGGCCTCGACGGCCTCGACCTCGGCGCCTTGCCCGCTCCCGGGCGCGCCCGGGATCCACAGGGACAGCTCTCAGGCGTGGCGACCGCCCAGGGCCAGGTCACGATCCCCTTCGGCGACCTGCACGCGATCCGCGCCCAGCTCGAGGCGCGCATCGACGCACCGCGGGCCTTCGGCCGCGCGGCCTCCCGGCTCGAGCTCGACGCGAGCTACGACACGGGCGCCGTCGACATCGCGCGCCTGAGCCTCGGCGCCGAGGCCACGAGCCTGGAGCTCACGGACGCGCACCTGTCCCTCGCCGACCTCGACGCCTGGTCGCTACTGCGCAGCATCCGCGGCCGGATCGACGTGGAGACCCGCGACCTCTCGACCCTGGTCGGCGGGCGCTTCGCCCTGGACAACGCCCCCGAGCACACGGTCACCCTGGCCCTGCGCGCCGAAGACACGGGCTGGGTGCTCGAGCGCGGGGCCCTCGACTTCTCGGGTGGGCGCCTCGAGGCCAAGAGCGGCGCCCTGTCCCTGGGCCCGACCCTCGAGTCGTCGAGCCTGATCCTCGACGCCTTCGCGGAACTACCCGACCTCGCCAGCCTGGGCCAGGTCCTGGCCGCCGACACCTGGCCCGGAGCCGAGTCCGCCGGCGAGTGGAGCGGCAGCCTGTCCGGTCGCGTCCAGCTCGAGGGCCCCCTCGCCGCTCCCAACGGGCGCGCACACCTGTGGGGTGTCGGGATCGATGTCCTCGGCGCACGCCTGGGCGACGTCGCCCTGCACGCCGAGGCCGACGCGGACGGCGTGCGCATCGAACACCTCGAGTCGAGGGGCCCCGCCGGCGACATCGCGGCCAGCGGCACGTGGCTCTACGCCGGCCGGCGCATGCGCGGCGTCACCCTGCAGGGACAGTTCGACGACGTGTCCCGGCTCTGGATCGGGCTACCCTCCGTCCTCGCCCACGCCGGCAAGCTGAGCGTGCGCGCGGGTCTCGACGGCGGCCTCGACGGGTGGCGCGATAACCTCGCGGGCGAGTTCGATGTGCACGCCGAGGGCATCGACCTGACCGGCAGCGCGATGACGACCGTCGACCTGCGCGGCGCCTTCGGCGGCGCCGGGTTCTCCCTCGAGACCCTGACCCTGAAGGGCCCCAGCGGACGTGCGTCGACGCGCGTCAGCGGGACACTGCCCCGCCCCGGCGAGACCTTCGAGCCACGCATCGAGCGCCTCGACCTCTCCCGCGGCAGCGCCGCCGTCGGCCTGGTCCAGCCCGCCCAGCTCGCCCTCTCGACAACCGAGATCAGCCTCCCACCGATGGTGCTCGTCGGCTCGGCGGGGCGCCTCGAACTGGGCGGCGCCTGGCGCGCCGCACCCTCCGCCCAGCTCGAGTTCGAGACCCGCGGCCAGCTCGCCGGGATTCCGCTGCTGGGCCTCGTCAGCCAGGCGAACGTGGTCTGGGAGGCGAAGCTCGTGGACGAGCGCGTCGAGCTCCAGGCCCTCGAGCTGCGCCTGGGCGACAAGCCGCTCCTGGTCGCCCGCGGCGCCCTGCCCTTCGCCCCCCTGAGCGCGGACCCCCTCGGGGATGGCCCACTCTCGCTCGTCCTCGAGGCGGACCTGCCCGCCGACTTCGTGCGCCAGACGGTCGGCGAGCGCCTGGGCTTCGCCGGATCGGCGCGCGCGGAGCTGGAGCTGTCCGGCCGCTGGGACCAGGCCCAGGGCCGGCTGGTCCTGGAGGGACGCGAGCTCGACTGGCGCGCCATCTACCCCGACGGTCCGCCCGCAAGCCTCGGAACACTCGACGCCTCCTTCGTCCTGGACGAGAACCTGCGCGCCGAGCGCTTCGAGCTCGAGCTGCCCCAGCGTGGACACCTCGAGCTGGGCGGCCAGCTCGGCATCGCCGGCAACCTCGAGCAGCTGCTGACCGAGGCGCGACGCGTCCTCTCGGAAGCCCCCCTGGAGCTGCAGGGCGACCTGCGCTGGGACGACTTCTCGTGGCTCGGCCGCACCGGTCTCGGCCTGCGCCGGGTGGCGGGTCGCGGCACCGCACGGGTCAACGTGAGTGGCTCCCTGGCGGACCCCGAACTGGAGGGCAACGTCACCCTCGCCGAGGGTTCCGTGAAGCTCGACGCGAGCGTCCCGACCCTCGATCACATCGAAGGCCGCTTCGGCTTCTCCGGCAGTCGCCTCGTGATCGAGCAGCTCACGGGTGAGATGGGCGCCGGCCCGCTGGGTGTCGGCGGCAGCATCGAGCTGGCGGGCGGCAAGCCGCTCTTCGACCTGCGGCTCGAGGGCCAGAACGTGCTCCTGACCCGCAACGCCGACGTGCGCCTGCGAGCCGACCTGAACGTGGCCCTCACGGGCCCCCTCGACGACCTGCTCCTGGCCGGCGACGCGCACCTGCGCTCGAGCCGCCTCGACATGAACTTCGACCTGCTCGAGCGCCTGCAGCAGACCGGCCGGCGAACGCGTCCCGATGTGCGCTCATCGGGCGTGCAGCTGTTCTCCCTGCGCGAGCCACCGCTCTCGACGATGCGCTTCCAGCTCTCGATCGATTCGACCGATGCCTTCGAGCTGCGCAGCAACCTGGTGCGCGGTGGCATGCGCGCCGCCCTGGACCTGCGTGGCAACGGCGAGGTGCCCCTGCCGCGCGGCAGCCTGTTCCTCGAGGACCTCTCGGTCGCCCTGCCCGGAGGCACGGTCGTCTTCGAGGCCGGCCTGATCAGCTTCAACGACCAGGACCCTTTCGCTCCGACCCTCGACGCCCGCGGCGACACCCGCATCGCCGGCTACGACGTCAGCGTTCAGCTGCGCGGCAACCTCGACGCGCCCGAGATCGTGCTGTCCTCCTCGCCGCCCCTGCCGATGGACGACCTGGTCTTCGTGCTGCTCTCGGGACAGGCGCCGCCCGGCGGCGACATCTCGCGCTCGAGCACCCTGGCCGCCCAGTCGGTCACCGTCTACCTGGCCAAGGACCTCGTGCGCAAGCTCTCCTCGGGGGGCTACTCGGAGACCGAGTCCCTGCTCGATCGCCTGGACGTGGTGCGCGGGCGCGATGTGTCGAAGAGCGGCATCCAGACCACGGAGGCCACCTTCCGTCTGAAGCGCGGCGTCGTACGCAAGGACGACGCCTTCTATCTGGTCGCCGAGCAGGACGTCTACGAGAACTTCAACATGGGGCTGCGGTTCGTCTTCCGCTTCGAGTGATGCGCGCTTCCCTCGCCATCCCGCTCGTGTTCCTGGTCGCGCTCGGCGCCCTGGCCGCAGGCTGCAGCAGCCTGCCGGAGTCCCTGCCCCTCGTCGGCGACGAGCGCCCCTACGAGCTCTCGTTCAGCGGCAACGAGCGCATCACGCGCCGCGAGCTCCAGCGTGCGGCGTCCTTCGACCTGGCGCACTACGAGTCCTCCGGCTTCGAGCGCGCCCACATCGACGACGCTGCCTTCGAGCTCGAGCTGCACTACAAGAAGCTCGGCTTCCCGGAGGCACGCGTCGAGTACGAGGTCGACCAGGGCGGCCAGCGCCCGCGGGTGCGCTTCAAGATCCACGAGGGTCCGCGGGCAACCATCGCGTCGATCCAGATCGAGGGCAACGACTCGCCCGGCTTCGACGACGAGTCGCTGATCACCTTCTTCGAGGGTCCGCGCAGCGGGCTGCTCGGCCGCGGCGACCTGTACTACGTCGCCGATCGCGCGCGCTCCGCCGCCCAGCAGATCGAGCGCACCTATGTCGACTCGGGCTGGCTCGAGGCGCGCGTCGAGCGCCCGACCGTCGTCTTCAACGAGGCCCGCGACCGGGTCGATGTGCGCTTCGCGGTCGAGGAGGGGCGCCCCTACACCCTGGGTCAGGTCTCCCTCGACTGGGGCGATCGCCCGCGGGCGCTGGAGCAGGAGCTGCTGACCCTGGTCCAGCGGCGCCAGGGCGGCGGCCGCACGCGCTTCGCCCCGCGCCTGCCCTTCGTCCTGCGCGGCGAGCTCCTCGGCGTCCTCGCCGGCGCGGCCTACCCGGACGCTTCGATCGGCGTCCAGACCGAGCGCAACGACGAGGCGGCCAAGGTCGACATCACCTACACGATCCAGCTCGGGCCGGAGGTCACCCTGTCCGAGGTGAGCTTCGAGGGCGAGATCAGCACCAACGCGGCCTTCCTGCGCTCGCGGGTCCTGGTCGGCGAGGGGGACGCCTACGACAGCGGTAGGCTGCGCGACAGCGTGGCGCGGCTCTACGCCACAGGCCTCTTTCGACGAGTCGGAACGGAGCTGATTCGCGCTGACGACGAGCCCGACGACGCCCCGAGCGCGACGCGTGCCCTCGTCTTCCGGCTGGTAGAGACCCCCTCCATCGAGCTCTTCGTCGAGCCCGGCTACGGCTCCTACGAGCAGCTGCGCCTGACCCTCGGCGGCCGCGAGCGCAACCTCTTCGGCAGCGGCCGCAGCCTGCGCGCCGAGTCGACCCTCGCCATCCTGGCCCAGCGCGTCGAGATCGACCTGACCGACCCCTGGTTCCTGGGCAGCTCCCTGATCAGCGACTTCACGGTCAGCGCCGACCGCCGCGAGCTGCCCTCGTTCACGAGCGTCGAGCGCGGAGTCGGCTTCTTCCTGACCAAGGAGTGGACGCGCCACCTGACGACCAGCGTCGGCTACCAGTACCGGCGCTCGAAGGCGCAGGACGTGAAGGTCGTCGACCAGGAGGTGCGCTCGGCCCTCGATAGCCTCGACATCTCCGCCGTGCGCGCGACTCAGCGCGTCGACTACCGCAACAACTTCTTCGTCCCCACCGCGGGCAGCTACGCCGAGCTGACCCTCGAGGTGGGCGACAAGGCCATCGCCTCGGATCTCGGCTTCCTGCGCGGTCTGACGACCCTGGCGACCTACCGCTCGCTGGGTCCCAAGTCCGTGGTCGCCGCGGCCTTTCGCCTGGGTGCCATCGCCCCCACCGGCAACGACACGTCGATTCCGCTACAGGAGCGCTTCTTCAACGGAGGCGAGAACGCGGTGCGCTCGTACCGCGAGGGTGAGCTCGGTCCGCGGGACGTCAACGGCAACCCGATCGGCGGCGAGGCCTTCAGTACAATCTCCCTCGAGCTGCGCCGCGATCTGGTCGGCCGGCTGCAGGGCGCGCTCTTCGCCGACGTCGGCAACGTCTCGCCGGAGTGGCAGAACGCCCTCGACTTCAACAGCCTCGAGAGCGGGCTGGGGATCGGCCTGCGCTACGTCCTGCCCG
Organism: Planctomycetota bacterium; assembly: GCA_021776885.1. Taxonomy (GTDB): domain Bacteria; phylum Planctomycetota; class UBA1135; order UBA1135; genus JAJFFA01. Next base: position 3,239 of record JAJFFA010000762.1, on the reverse strand, counting down.
TGGGCCCGATCCGCCTCGACCTGGCGGCGAACCCGAGCCCCGAGGCCCACGAGGACGAGCTGGTCCTGCACCTCTCGGTCGGCATGGCGTTCTGAGGCCGGCGGGCGTTTGCGCGCCCATCGACTGACCCGGCCCGATCCCGGAGCGGGATCGAGCCGGGTCACATGCCATCCATGCTGTCTCAGACGGTGATGCCGATGGGCGACACCGTGTGGTTCGGGAAGACGTTCGCCAGGTCCGGTGTCTGGAGTCGGTTCAGGGCGATCTCGCCCAGGACGTCGCGCATGTCCGTGGTGACGGCCACGTCGCCCATGTCGAGGTTGGCCGGAGCCAGGCCGGGCCATGTGCCGAAGACCTGGCCGCCGTTGATGTGCCCGCCCATGGCGAACATCACGTTGCCGTGCCCGTGGTCCGTCCCGTTGCTGACGTTCTGTTCGACCCGCCGGCCGAACTCGGAGACGCCGACGGTCGTGACACTGTCGTTGTAGCCGCGGGCCAGCAGGTCGAGGTAGAAGGCCTCGAGGGCCTCGGACAGGAGTTCCACACGGTCTGCGAAGCGACCGTGGATCGGCCCCAGTGCGGCGTGGTCGTCCCATTCGCCCACGTCCATGGCGAAGGCCTGGATCCCGATGTCCGCGTCGATCAGCGCAGCGGTCGAACGGATGCGGCGCCCGAAGAGCGTGTCGGGGTAGGGGAGCGCGCCGGCCGAGGTGTAGTTCTCGAAGTCGACTGCCTCCAGGGCCTCGACCACCTCGAAGCTGGAGACGGCCGAGTCGGCCAGGAGCGGGTGGGTGGCGTAGTCGGCGCGGATGAGCGCCTGCCGAGCGCGGCGCGTCATGTCCCGACCCGGGAACGCGAAGTTCGACGGATCGTTGGTGGGTACCGTGCCCGAGGTGCCCGTCATCAGGACGGGCAACACCTTCGTCAGCGCGATCCCGCGCGTCGGCCCCAGGAGCGGAGTCCTGGCCAGGTGTCGCCCCAGCCAGCCGCCGATGGCCGAGTTGGGTGGGACGTCCGAGATCCCGCGCTCGACCAGGAGCTGGCCGTCGAAGTGCGAACGCGTCGGGTCCGGCAGACCCGACGCGGGCACGAACGCGAGGTCGCCGTTCGTGTAGGGCGTCATCAGGCCCTGGGCGTTCGGGTTGAGCCCGAAGAAGCCGTCCAGGTCGATCGCACCGTTCTGCTGGCCAGGGGGCGCGATCCCCAGGCTCGGCCGCGCCGCGTAGTAGTGCCCGTCCCCATAGGGCGGAACGAAGGACAGGCCGTCCATCGCCCCACGCAGGAAGAGGTGCACCAGGACGTCCCGTGACGAGCCGGTCCCGGCACCGAACGCCATGCGCGGCAGCCAGGCCGGTGCGCTGAAGGCCGCACCACTGGCCAGGGCCGAAGTGGACAGGAACTGACGGCGCGAGAGCTCGGAGGACTCCGAGGAGCGCAGGTCGCTTTGCTGCTTGTGGTCCATGGTCTTGCTCCTCGCGATCAATGGAACTGGTAGCTGGTGGAGGAAGCGCCGAGCGCGATCGCCTCACGCAGCACGACGTCGGTCATGTTGTGGGTGTCGAGGAAGCGCTGGATGCGGCTGCGAACCTGCGGGCCGAGGCCCCCCCCGGTCAGCATCCAGTCGATGCTCTCGACCAGGCTCGACCCCGGCGGGGCCGTGGCGAGCAGGGCGTGGATCGTGGTGATGCTCGGCTCGTTGCCGACCACATCCAGGGCCATCATGCGCACCGCGTAGGTCCAGCGCGCTAGCGTCGAGTTGGCCCAGGAGAGGTCGTCGGCGTAGCCGTCCGGCGTCGGGTGCAGGAACGGCTGCTGCCCGAGGGCGTCGAGCTCGAAGGCCAGGTTGTTGGGCACGACGCTGTCCGTGCTCAGGGCTCGCGCAAGACCCGTGACCAGGCGCAGGGGACGCTTCAGCTTGGCCCGCCTGTGCTGCGGAACACGCGCCACCGTCGAGCGCGAGACCAGGAAGCGCACCATCGCCTTGATGTCGCCAGCGGTCGACATGTAGATCTGCACCAGGTCGTCGATCACCCCGCCCGGCGGGTCGTAGGACAGGAGCCAGTTCGCCAGCTTCGACGAGACGTAGTGCGCGGTCTTGGGGTGCATCGCGAGCAAGTCGAGGACGAAGTCCCCGTCGCTCTTCCCACCGCCAGCCGGAATGGTCACGCCCAGGACGACCTTCTCGCCGTAGTCATGCTGCGTCGGGTCGAAGTAGAAGGTGCCCGGGCGACCCGTCGTCGAGTCCACGCCGCGCACGCCCCAGCCGGTGAAGCAGCGCGCGACTTCGGTCACGTCGAACTCGGCATAGGGTCCATCGGCGCCGAGGGTGTGCAGCTCCATCAGCTCGCGGCCGTAGTTCTCCTGCACGGAGCCGGCGACGTTCGCGTAGTTGTCGAGGTACCACATCATCGCCGGACTGTGCGCCGTGCGCCGCAAGAGGTCCGGGAAGCGGCCCAGGGCGTAGCGCCGGATCACGTCGCGGTCGTCGCTGATCTTGAACCACTGGCAGAGCTCGTCGGACTGGTCGATGTTGAAGTGATCGGTCCAGAACTCGACCACGCGCTCGTACAGCTGGCGCTTGCTGAACAGCGCACGGACGATGCGCGCCCCCGGCAGCTCCGTGTTGAGCACGAACGGGTCGGGATAGTTCTCGAGCAGCTCCGGGTTCGTCAGACGCAACGCCTGGAACGTGTTCAGGCGCAGATCCGACTGGGTGTCCACGATGTGCTGCCAGTCGAGTTGCCACTCGACCCAGGCGTCGTAGCCCATGCTCAACGCTTCCTGATACGACTCGACCGTGAAGCCGAAGGTCGCGCGCTCGATCAGCGCGCGGATCTCCTCGTCGGTACCGAGCCCTGGGGCGGGCGCTGGGACGGGGCGCGGGACGGCCGCGACCCTGGGCAGGGCCGCCGCGAGCGCGGCCGGGTCAGCGGAGTGCGGATTCGAATCCGGGGTGCAGTGCGCGAGAGCGCGCTGCATGACGGGATCGGCGACGCGGGCTCGAGCCGTCTGGATGCCTTCCATGGGAACCCTCCTCGAGGATGGGTCGGAGAGAGAGAGCGATCGACTCCGGAGATGGAGATGACCCGGAGCAGGGCCATGCGGGGCCGTCTGGCCGTACCCGTCTCGCGCAGACCGGTTTCGGCCCCCGCAGGCAGAAACCCGTGCGCGCAGGGGCCCGGTTAGCGGCTTCGTAGACCCGGCGGCTTTAAACCTGGTTCCGTACCGCCGCTAGCGAG
>JAJFFA010000761.1 GCA_021776885.1 Planctomycetota bacterium | reverse complement strand
GAACCGCTACATCGGCCCCACGCTGCTGGCCCTGGCCGACGTGGCGCCCCTGGGCAACATGAGCGGCGTCAACCTGTTCGACGAGGAAGAGCGCGCGGCCCACGCGCGCGAGGACTTCCACCGCGCGACGGGCGACGGCTGGATCATCGACCCCGCGACGGGCGAGTGGCAGAAGGTCAAGCGCCTGCACGGCATGCAGCAGGACCGCTGGCTCTTCTTCTGGGCTCCGAAGAAGCCGGACAACGACGAGTACTTCAACCTCTTCGACCTCGACGCCGATCCAGAGGCGACCCACGAGATCTCGCGCGAGCAGCCCGAGGTGGTGGCCCAGCTGCTGGCGACCGTGCAGGAGTTCCTGGCCGAGGGCGCCAAGCGCCGCCTCGAGGACAGCATGCAGGGCGACGAAGACCGGGCCGAGATGGAGGCCCTCGGCTACGTCGGCGACGAGAAGGACGGCTAGGGCTAGATTGCCTGGGCCTCCACGAAGTTCACGGTTCGGTCAAGTTTCAGCTTGTCGCAAGTACGAGCTCTCCCTCCCCAGAGGAGCGGGGGCTTGACTACGTGCTCAGCGCCCCTCGGCGCGCCGATCGGCTGCTCGAGAGGCCTGCTGTCCTCTGGCTCTGGGAGCGGGCGGGCGGGCCCAACTTCTTGTCTGGCGCCGGGTCGCTGGGGCGCGAAGTTCTTGATTTCGGCGTAGGTGTTTCCTGGAGATTGTTCGTTACGTTGCGCTGTCAGCGGCCGCCCGAGAAGCCCCCTCTCCGACTCCAGGCCGCTCATCTCGGCCGGCGTGAGCCCGAGCGCGCGCCACACGAGGACCCGGCCCCCTGCCCCCAGATCCGGAGCCACCCGAGCGTCTTGACGCAGGACGAGCGGCGGGCCAGGGCACAGCGGCTCGGCAACGAGCGCCTCGGGGGTATGAGGTCGCTCGCTACGGCCAGGAGGCTGTGTCACAGATGGCGATCCGCAGCCAAACCCTGGGGTCCGCCGTCGCTGCGTTGAAGGGTCCGGGCCAACGGGGCCGCTGACGGGCCGTAGGCTGGGCGGCATGCATCCCGCTCGGCTCGCACTCCTCGCCGCCCTCGGCCTGGGCACCCTCGCCTACTTGGCCGCACGCGGCAGGGACGCCGCGGCGCTGCCCACGGAGGTTGCCCCCGCTCTGGATGCGACGCGCGAAACGAGCGACGCCACGCGACCGGCCCCTTCCCTGGTCGAGAACGCGCAGCGCACCGAGGTCGTCCGCTCGACGGCCCCGACCGCGCCCGAGGGTCAGATCCTGATCACGGGCCGCGTCCTGGATCTTCCGGGCGACCCCGCCCTCGAGCCCAGCCCCGCGCCGGGGCTGAGCGTGACGCGCCAGTACGGCTGGGGCACGGGCCTCGCGACCGAGAGCCCTGCGCCCGCGGCCGCGACCGACGAGCGCGGACACTTCGCCCTGACCTTCCCCGATCCCGGAAGGCGCCCCCTGCGCTTCTCCCTGCACGTCGGCTTCGACGCGACGCAGCGCGCGACGCACGTCGAGCTGACCCTCGCCGAAGAGCAGTCCAGCCGCGCCGGCGTCGAGCTGCTGCGACCCTCCCTGGGCTCGATCGCGGGCCTCGTCAGCGACGCGCTCGGAGCACCGCTCGCCGACGTGATCGTGGTGCTCACGAAGGAAGCGGGACGACCCAGCGCACGCAGCGCCGCGGACGGCCGCTTCCAGTTCGACCGGCCCTCCTTGACCAGCGAGCTCTCCGCCGAGCGGCCGGGCTACCTGCTGCTCGCGGCCAACGCGCCGAGCCCCCTGCCCGAGGGCGGGTGGGAGCAGGCGCACCTGGTGCTCAGCCCCAGGGCCGCGCTGCGCGTCGTGCTACGCGACGGCGCGGGCGAGCCCCTGGCCCAGCGCTCCGTCGGGCTCGCCGTCTCGCGCAGCGAGCCGTACGGCCCACCCCGGGTGGGGCCCCCGGGCGCCAAGATCCACAGCCGCCATCCCGGCCTCGAGACGGACGCGGACGGCGTGGCGCGCTTCGACCCGGTCTGGGCCCAGCAGCGGCTCGAGGTGTACGTCGAGGGCAGGCCCCTCGTGGCCGGGCGCCCCGTCGCCGGCGGCCTCGTGCTCGAGCGCGACGGCCCCCTGCCGATCGTGGTGGCCCCCGGCGCCGAGCTCGAGCTGCAGGTCGTCCGCGAGGGACACTTCGAGATCTCGGGGCGGGTCGAGCGCGAGGACGGCAGCCCCGTGCCCGAGGCGCGGCTGCGCTTGCGCCCCCTGCTCGACCTCGACCCCTGGAAGCGCCGCTCGATCTTCGCGAGCGCCGACGCGGAAGGGCGCTTTCGCATCGTGGTCGACGACCTCGAGCCGCTCGGGGCCCTGCAGCTGGTGGCGCGCGACGGCGCCTTCGGCGGCATGGGCTACCGGCAAGAGGTCCAGTCCCCCGCCCAGGCCAGCCTGCTGCTCGAAGGGGCGCAGGGAGACGTCGACGACGCCCTGCTCGTACTCCACGAGAGCTTCGCCATCGCGGGACAGGTGCACGCGCCCGGGGTCGAGCGCCTGAACGCCTCGGTCCGGCTGCGCCCGGCGAAGAGCTCGGACGCCGGCGACGTCGAGTTCGGAAGGGTCGATCGCGAGGGCCACTTCCGCATCAGCGGCCTCGAGCCCGGGCGCTACGACGTGCACGTCACCGCGACGGAGCGCGCCGGCGTGAAGCTCCGCGACGTCGAGGCCGGACGCGAGGACCTCGAGTTCGTGCTCGACGACCCGCGCCCGGTGGTGGTGCACGTCGACGTCGTCTCCGAGGTCGAGCTCAAGCAGGTGATCGTGCTCTCCGGAAGCCTCGCCCCGCACGACCCGGAAGACCCGCCCGCCGCGCCGCGCCTGAGGTCGGGCCCGATCGAGGCCCCCTTCGGTTGGCCCGAGACCCTGCTGGGCCTGTGGTACGGCTCGAGCGGCGGCTCGGAGGCGCGCGGCACGCACCAGTTCCACCTGGTGCCCGTCAACCCCGCGACCTCCCTGCCCTACACCCTGCGACTCGACGAGGGTCTGGGCTGGATCGGCGTCAAGGCGGTCACTCCGGAGCGGGTCTACACCTTCCCGCTCGGCACCGGACTCGTCGACCTGCGCGCCGGGGAGCTTCCTGACCCTGACCCTGCGCCCCGCCTCGGAGCTGACCGGTCGCGTGCGCGGCGCGGGCTCCGACTCCGCGCTACACGTCGCGGTCGCCACCCCGGAGGGCCGTCGCTTGGCCCTCGCCGCCGGCTCGGGCGCCCGCGAGCTGCGCTCAGCAGCGCCCCTCGGCGCCTCCGGCAGCTTCCGCTTCGCCCTCGTTCCCGCCGGCTCCTACGAGCTCTGGATCGGCAGAGCCCAGGCCCTGGCCACATCGAACCCCGCGCAGCGCGTCGCCTTCGAAGCCCGGGACGGCGCGCCGGTACGCCTCGACGTCGACCTCTGACGCCACGCGACAGTGCCCACGCGCACGGACGCAGACCTTCTGCAGGGCTATTGGGAAACTTCGTCTTGTACTTCGGATGGACGCGGGGTGGCACAGGAAGGGCTTCCCGAGCAAGTGCGCCCTACGGGATCGAAAAAGATCAGGGGGTACCTTGCGAGCGAGACCGACCGGTCGTATCCTAACCGCATGGCCAGACCGAGACTCAGCGAAGCAACCCGTATGCGCCTCCTGAGGGATGGCGCCGCATCGTTCTTGGTGCACGGCTACCACGGCACGGGAATCAAGCAGGTGCTGGACCAGGCGAAGGTGCCGAAGGGCTCGTTCTACAACTACTTCAGGAGCAAGGAGGATTTTGGGGCCGCCGCCATTCAGCACTACGCGGCCTGCTTCGGCGAAAAGATGACGAACGCGACGGCCGGAGCACCGGATCCAGTGACGGGGCTGCGCTCCTTCTTCGAGTCACTCATGGCAGAGTTTGAAGCTTCGGGCTACGTGGGCGGGTGCCTGATCGCCAACCTCGGCGGGGAGCTGGAGGGATCCGAGATCTGTCGTGAGGCACTTTCTTCAGCGTTCGGGGATTGGCACAACGCCACGACAGATGCCCTTCGCGAGGGACAACGCCTTGGGCTAGTTCGCGGGGATGTTGACGCTGGCGAGCTCGCCAACTTGCTCATTGAGGCGTGGGAAGGTGCGGTAATCCGGATGAAGCTCGAGCGGTCTCTAGCACCCCTGCGTCGAGTCGTGGCTCTCCTGATCGATGACTACTTCAGTCCTGCGAAGCAGGGCTAGTTCTTTTCCCCCATTCCAAGACGACCGGTCTACTGGTCACCGACGCAAGTCTCGACCTGAGGACATCAATGAACAACATGAATGAAACAACCACCATCGTTACCGGCTCATCCAGCGGCATCGGACTTGATATCGCCCGTGGCTTTCTGAGGAAGGGCGGCAACGTGGTCATCAACGGCCGCGATGCAGAGAAGCTCTCCCGCATCGCAGGCGAGCTGGGCGCCGAGGCGCGGGTCGCCAGCGTGCCCGGCGACATCGGCAACGGCGAAACAGGTGAAGCACTGGTGCGTGCCGCTGTGGAGCGCTTCGGGCGGGTGGACGTGCTGGTCAACAACGCCGGAACGTTCGAACCAAAGCCCTTCGTCGATGTCACCCAAGAGGAGCTCGACGGCTACCTGAACGGAAACCTTCGCGGTACCTATCTGACTACGCAGGCCGTGGTAAGGCAGATGAAGCGGCAAGGCGACGGCGGCGCCATCGTCAACATCGGCACAGTGCTCATCGATCACGCGATCGGCGGCTTCCCCGCATCAGCGCCGTTGGCTAGCAAGGGCGGCATTCACGCCTTGACGAACAGCCTCGCAGCCGAACTCGCCGCGGACAAGATCCGCGTCAACATGGTGGCGCCAGGTGTTGTACGCACGCCACTCCAGGGTGCTGAGGTCGATGCCTTCGGCGGCATCGCGCTTCTAGGTCGGGTTGGCGAAGTCGAGGAGATCACCGAGGCGGTGCTCTATCTCACGGAAGCGGCCTTCGTCACTGGACACATCCTCCCGGTCGACGGGGGATTCATCACTGGACGTGCGTAGACGCAACCTTCACGCAACCACAAATCACAAGGATCAAGGACATGAACGCAACGATCAAAGATGAGTACGCTGCCGTCGCGCAGGCGCTCAGCACCTACTACGACGGGCTGTATCACGGCGACACGTCGGCGCTCGGGGAGGTCTTCCATCCGGACGCGCGATACGTAACCGCGTCCAGTGGCAAGCTGCTGCACCTGGACATGGAGTCGTACCTTCCAAAAGTGGAAGCCCGCCAATCGCCAGAGAGCCTCGGGGAGCCATACGGCTACACCCTCGAATCGATCGAATTCGCCGGTTCGTCGGCGGCTTCGGTTCGCATGCGCTCTTCAATGCTCGGGAAGCACTTCATCGACTTCCTCTCGATGATCAATGTCGACGGCAGGTGGCGCATCATCTCGAAGGTGTTCGACTATCAGGATCAAGATCCGTCCCATTCCAGTGAAGGAGGGTGACATGCCCTACGTCAACATCAAGATCACGCGCGAAGGTGGCACGACTCCGGAACAGAAGGCGGCTCTTATCAAGGGCGTCACTGACGTGCTGGTCGCCGTTCTCGACAAGTCACCGTCCTCAACCTTCGTCGTGGTCGACGAAGTCGAGCTGGAGAACTGGGGAATCGGAGGGCTGCCAGTGAACGAGTACCGGAGTAGCAAGACAGTGACACGCGCGCCATCTCCCCAACCTCAACAGAAGAAAACCTGAAATGGGACAAATGACACTCCTCGAGGTCCTGAAGCGTCGCCGCGCCGTCAAACACTACGATCCTGACCATCGCTTGAGTGACGCTGAGCTGCGCAGGCTGCTCACAGCCGGCGCCCTGGCGCCCTCGTCTTTCAATATGCAGAACAGGCACTTCGTCTGCGTGACAGACCCGCAGATCAAGGCCAGGTTGAGCAGCGTGTCCTGGGGCCAAGAGCAGGTGCGGGACGCCTCCGTAGTCTTTGTCATCACAGGCAACCGCAATGCCTACAAGACCCCCGATCGCTACGTGCGCAACGCGCCGACGGCTGTGCGCGAGCGGTTCGAGATGATGCTGCCAAAGTTTTACGCCGATGATCGGATGGCGCGCGATGAGGACTGCCGCTCTGTGGCGCTTGCCGCCATGAACGTCATGCTGATGGCAACGGAGATGGACTACGAGTCTTGCCCGATGATCGGTTTTCAGCCGGCAGAGGTGAGCAAGATCCTGGGGCTGCCCGATGACCACGAACCGCTGATGTTTGTGGTCGTCGGGAGGGGCTCCAAGGCTCCTTCGGACCGGCTCGGCCTGTTGTCGCTCGAGGAGATCGCGTCGCTAGATCACTTCGGGACACACATGATCGCTGGCGACCAGGGTGAAGAATAGGGGTCGCCGCCAGGAGGCCGTGGTGAAACGGCTCTCGCTCAGGAATGGTGATTCGTCGCTTCGTGGTGGCGCGTGAGAACGCAGGCGAATCGGTGGATTCGGAGAGGCTCTCGCGCGTCGCCACGAGCTACGAAGTGCCGTTCCTGGGCGGAATGAGTTTCGCCACGGCCTCCTAGGGCTCGGGCTCAATTAGGGAAGGCGAGCTCGGGGGGAGAGCGTGCGGGTGCGAGCCGCGGAGCATCAGGATCGAGTCCGACCACATCGAGACCAACCTGGGCGAGCTGCTCAAGCGCGCCCTCGACGACTCGAACGGCGAGTAGCTGCGGGGCCGCCCTTCGGGTCAGCGCCGTCCCCCTCAGGGCGCGAGGATCAGCGCGATCGCGTCGCTCGTGTTGAAGCCGGTGCCACCGGGACCGGCGGGATCGCGGAAGTAGAACTGAAAAAGGCGCGTCTCGCTCGCCGCGATTGCCGCCGCGGGCGGGAGCGCCGAGGGCATGAGTTCGCGCTCCGCCGCTCCCGCGGCATCGACAGCGATGGACGGCTGCAAGCGGAAGATCCCGCCGCCGGGTCGGATGCAGAGGAAGCCGTCACCGAAGGGGATCTGTGTGGCCTCGGGCCCGTGCAGGAAGAGACCGAGGGCCGCCGGCGGCGCGTCCCGCAGTTCGATGCGTACGTCGTCCGCGGCGAGCGAGAGGCCGCCGGTGGCCCCCAAGCGCGCGGGCACGCCGGCCGACGAGGGCGTTGCAGGACAGAAAGACGTGACAACCGGCGCGGGAGTGCGACGCACGATGACGAGCACCTTGTCGTCGAGGTCGCCGTCGCCGTTGACGTCGGTGCCCGCCCCCACGCTCCGCTCGTGGGCGATCACCGGCGAGGCACTCGCGCCGGCGCGCCAGTCGTCGCCCAGGAAGCCGACGCCGAAGGGCGTGCGCGTGAGCGTGCCCTCGTCCAGATCGTACACAGCGAACGGGCGCCGCGGGATCTCGCCCGCGACGTCAGCCGCTCGGTACTCGGGATCGAGGTGCACGGCAACGGTGCTGCCCGCGACCTCGAACTGGCGCACCGCCACCTCGGTGTTCGTCACCGTGTCCGTGGCGGCGTCGTAGACAAAAAGTACGTGGTCCCTCGTGTCGCCGTCGCCGTTCAGGTCGACGTTGCGCTCGAAGCTCGAGGAGACGACCCGATCGCCGGCAATCGTGAGGATGGAGGACGTGTCCATGGACGTCCGCGTGACCTGCCCCGTCGCCAGATCGACCAGATGCAGCACCT
>JAJFFA010000077.1 GCA_021776885.1 Planctomycetota bacterium | reverse complement strand
GGCGGTACGGAACCAGGTTTAAAACCGCCGCGAAGGCGGCGGTTTTAAACCTGGTTCCGTACCGCCTAGTCGCGCCACTCGGCGACGTACAGGTGCGTCTCGCCCGAGGCGCCGGGGCCGCGGTTGCTCGAGAAGGCCAGGTGCTTCCCGTCGGGGCTGAACATGGGGAAGGCGTCGAACTGACGGCCCATGCCCTCGTTGTAGTAGGTGATGCGCTCGAGGCCGCCGCCGTCGGCGGCGACGGCGAAGATGTCGAAGTTCAGGCCCGGGCGGTTCGGGTCGTGGTGGTTCGACGAGAACAGGATGCGCCGGTCGTCGGGGCTGTAGGACGGGGCCCAGTTGGCCTTGCCGAGCTTGGTGATCTGCTGCGCGTCCGAGCCGTCGGGGCGCACGCGCCAGAGCTCCATGTTGCCCGGGGCGACCTTGTTCTGGGACAGGAGCTCGACGTAGCGCGCCTGCTCCTCCTCTTCCTTGCCCGGGGTGAAGGTCGTGCGGCGGTAGACCAGCCACTCGCCGTCGTGGCTGAAGAACGCTCCGCCGTCGTAGCCCAGGGTGTCGGTCACCTGGGTCGGGTTCGAGCCGTCGATGTCGCAGACCCAGAGCTCCGGGTCGCCCGAGCGCAGCGAGGTGAAGACGATGCGGTCCCCGCGCGGCGAGACGGTGGCCTCCGCGTCGTAGCCCGGGCCCGAGATGAACGGGCGGGTCGACATGTTGCGCAGGTCCGTGACGTAGATGTCGAAGTCCGGATAGAGGGCCCAGACGTAGCCCTCGCTGCGGTCGGGCGCTGCGGGGCACTCGGCACTGGCGCCGGCGGTCGAGGCGTAGACCACCTCGAGGTCACCGGGCAGGTAGTGGGCGCAGGTCGTGCGGCCGCGGCCATCGGAGACCTGACGCAGGGCGCCGCCCACGGCCGTGGTGTAGATCTGGTCGCAGGGGATGCCCTCGTCCGGGTTCGCCCGCTGCAGCGACAGGCTCATGCCGTCGAAGCTCCAGTAGCCCTCGGCGTTCTCGCCCCCGGAGGCCACGAGCCACAGGTGCTCGAAGTGGCGCTCGCCGGGCTGGATCAGGTGATCCACCTGGACGGCGCCCGGGATCGGCGGCTCCATGGGCAGGGGCGGCGCGAGGCAGGCGGCGAACCAGGGCAGGGACAGCAGGGCGGCGACCGGGATCGAAGCGTGAGGAGGGCGTCTCATGGCGGGTATCATGCGAACATGCGACCCGTTTTTCGCGCCCTAGATCGTTCCCTCCTGGCTGGATCCCGGCCGGCTGGATCCCGGCAGGCCCGGCTGGCGGCCTGGGCCGCGCTGCTGGCCCTGCCCGCGCTCCAGGGCTGCGCCGAGGACGCGACGGGGGGCCTCGAGCTGCCCCCCGGGACGCCCGTGGTGCTGGTGGTGATCGACACCCTGCGCGCCGACCACCTGTCCTGCTACGGCTACGAACTCCCGACCAGCCCCGTGCTGGACGAGTTCGCACGCTCGGCGATCCTGTTCGAGCACAACTCGACCCAGTTCAACTCGACCTTCCCGTCCCTGACCTCGATCCTGACGGGGCTGTACCCGAAGACCCACGGCAACTACTTCGCCGTCCCGATCGAGGGCACGACGTCGAAGAGCGAGGACGCGGCCTGCCTCGCGGAGCGCTTCCGGCAGCGCGGCTACGAGACCCTGGCGGTGCTCTCGCACCCCTCGTGGGAGGAGATCGACCGCGACATCGCCCTGATGCGCGGCTGGGACGAGTTCTCCCACATCGGGGACCCGATCCCGACCCTCGAGCGCCCGCTGTGGGCCCACGAGCGCTACACCAACGAGCGCCTGTTCGAGATGCTGGAGCGCCGTGGGGTGGGGCAGCAGAGCTCGCCCCTGTTCCTGTGGGCCCACTACTTCGACCCGCACACGGACCTCGAGCCGACGGTCTACAACGCCCCCGAAGAGACCCGCAACCTGTTCCTGGCGCAGCACCTCGAGGCCGTTGGGAGGGCCGATCTCGAGTCGACCCTGGCGCCCCTCGAACCCCTCGAGCGCACGCACTGGATCCGCGCCAACCTGGGCCAGGGCACGCAGGTCGACCTGGCCAACGGGCGCGCCCTGTACGACGCGGAGATCCGCTCGTGCGACGCCGGCGTGGGGCGGCTGTTCGATCGGCTGCGCGAGCTGGGGCTCTACGAGCGCGCCCTGATCGTCGTGATGGCGGACCACGGCGAGAACATGGAGGACCCGGGCCTGGGGCACGGCCCGATCAACTTCACCCACAACAACCTCTACGAGTCCGTCACCCACACGCCCCTGATCATCAAGCTCCCCGCGATGGGCCCGGGGGACGGGCGGCGCGTCAGCGCGCTCAGCCAGAACATCGACCTGACGCCGACCCTGGTGCAGCTGCTCGACCTGCCGGTCAATCCGGCGGTGGAGGGCCGCTCCCTGGTGCCCTTGCTCGAGGGCAGCGCGCAGGCCGTGCACGAGCGCGTCTTCATCGAGTCGAGCAAGGGCGGGGAGAAGGCCGTGCGCACGTCGCGGGTCAAGTTCGTCGACCGCGGCGAGGAGCAGCACCCCCTGGTCTTCGATCTCGAAGAGGACCCGGACGAGGCGCGCAGTCGGCACGCCGAGCTGGAGTCCGGGCGCTGGGCGGAGCTGGCCGAGGCGATCGCGGACTTCCGCCCGTTGCACGCCCTGCGCGTGCGCTTCGAGCCGGACGCCGAGCCCTACGACGCCAGCCTTGTGGTCGAGCTCCCGGACGAGCGCTTCCATGGCGCGGCGGGCGTGCCGGCGGAGTGCCTGTCGGACGACGGCAAGCGCTTCGAGTGGTCCGGGCGCATCGCCGCGGAGCGCCTCGACGTGTACCTGGTCCTGAAGGCGCGCCACCCCGACGTGCGCGTCGCGGTCGCGCGCTCCGGACTCGACGACCTGCGCCAGGCCGTGCGCATCGGTGACGCCCTGGCGGCGGAGACGCCGGCGGTCCCGATCTTCCGCGCCCAGCCGGCGGTCGTGCTCGACACGGGGGGCGGGCTGGCGGATGCCGAGCTGAAGCGCTTCATGCTCGAGTTCGCCCAGGCCGGCAAGCGCCTCGTGTGGACGGCGATCCTGAAGCCGAGCGAGCGCCTGGAGCTGCAGCTGCGCTACCCGCTCCCGACCTACGACACCGACTTCGAGGTGCTGCGCCGCGAAGGGGTCGAGGACCTGGAGGCCCTGCGCGGGAAGACGGTGCGCTTCTGGTCGACGCCCCGGGCGCGCCTGGCGACGGTCGAGCTCGGGGTCAGTCAGCAGGCCGCCGAGATCCTGGTCCTGCCGCGCTTCGACGGCCGCTGGCCTAGCGCGGCGGACGTCGCCGTCAACGGTTCACCGGCGCGCCTGACGCCCCTCGAGTTCGCCATCCCGCGTCCCCCGGACGGTGAGCTGACGCGCATCCTGGGCAGCTTCCCGGGGCAGGCCCCGGCCGGCAGCATCAGCTTCTGGATGGAGTCCCGCAGCCCGAGCGACGTGGTGGACATGTCCCACCTGGACCCGGAGCTGGTGCAGATGCTGCGCTCGATCGGGTACGCGGACGGGGAAGAGGGAGCGCAAGAAAGCGGAGGGGGAGAGTAGGCGCCGACCGACGGCGCCGCGCTCACCCGGGCTCTTCCGTCCCCGGCACCGGATCCAGTCCGCCGCGGGCAAAGGGCTGGCAGCGCAGCACGCGCCAGAGCGTCAGGCGCCCGCCCTTCCACAGCCCATGGGCCAGGACGGCCTCGCACGCGTACTGGCTGCAGGTCGGCGAGAAGCGGCAGGTCGCCGGCAGCCAGGGGGAGAGGAAGCGCTGGTAGAAGCGAATCGGCGCGACGACCAGCCGGCGCAGGGGGCGGGGGGCGCTCACGGCCTGGGCGCCCCGTCCTCCCCCTCAGCTGCGAGAGCGGCCAGCTCGGCGAGCTTCTCGGCGTGACGCCGCGCCGCCTTGCTCGCCAGCTTGACCAGCTCGCGGCGGACCTGCTCCAGGCTCGTCACGAGCGCCG
>JAJFFA010000760.1 GCA_021776885.1 Planctomycetota bacterium | reverse complement strand
CGCGTTCATCGCCTACGGGAGGTTCGCGCCAGTGCCGCTGTAGCGAACGCGATGCTCATGCCGGAGTCCTTCGAGGACAATGCACGACGTTGCCGCCGCCCTCCGCAGCTACGACCCGATCGGATTCGGAGAGTGTCCCATGAGTGCGCAGAATCCCAAGGTGGATGCGTTCGTCAGCCGAGCCAAGAAGTGGCAACGCGAGACGAAGAAGCTGAGGACGATCCTCCTCGATTGCGGCCTCGACGAAGACCTGAAGTGGGGGAAGCCTTGCTTCCAGTTCGAGGGAAGCAACGTGGCCATCATCCAGCCCTTCAAAGAGCATTGCTCGCTCATGTTCTTCAAGGGCGCCCTGCTCGAGGACACCCACGGTCTGCTCCGCAGCCAAGGGGAGAACACCCAATCCGCGCTGCGCCTGGAGTTCACCGGCGAGGCTGGAATCAAGAAGACCGTGGTGAAGGCCTATGCGAAGCAGGCCATCGCGGTGCAGAGGGCCGGGCTCGAGGTCGACTTCAAGGCGAAGCGCGAACTCGAGCTTCCGGACGAGCTGACGCGCATCCTGAAGAAGGACCGCAAGCTCGCGGACGCCTTCCACGCCCTGACCCCGGGCCGGCAGCGGGGGTACGTCCTCCACTTCACCGGCGCGAAGCAATCGAAGACTCGCACGGCGCGGATCGAGAAGTGCATTCCCAGGATCCGCGCCGGTAGGGGCATGAACGACCGCTAGCAGGCCACGCGCCCCTCTCGCGGCCTAGCGCGCTCCCCGCGGATGGGGCTCAGCCCTCCTCGACCTCGCCCCGCAGTGCGTCGACGACGCGGCCGAATTGAGCCTGGTTCTCCGGGCTCAGCGCCGCCAGCTCCTCGTGCGCCTCCAGCAGCCGCTTGCGCTGCCGGTGCAGGTCGGTCTGCTGCACTTCGAGGGGCTCGCGCGGCTCGGGGACCGGCTGCGCAGCAGCGCCGACGTGGTCCAGGACGCGGCCCATCGAGAGCTCCTCGAACGAGGCCCGGACCTGCGGGGAGACGTTCTGCAGCGCGATGGAGCCGCCGGCCTGCTCCACGCGGCGCGTGACCTCGTGCAACGTGCCGAGCATCGTGCTGTCGAGGTAGTGGCACCCGGAGAGGTCGATCACGATGTCGAGCTCGCGCTCGATGAAGCTGGCCACCGCGTCGAGCAGAGACTGCCCGTGGGTCCAGGTCACACGCCCGTTGATGCAGATGAAGCGCGTGCTCCCGCTGCTCGCGTAGCTGAGCTCCGCGACGGGAAGCTCCGTGTCCACAGTCAACTCGATGTCCTCGGTGCTGTCGTGGTAGCGACTCTCGCCGGGCTGCGCCTCCAGGAGCAGCATCGTCACGTCGTCGCGATCCTCGCGCTCGCGACCGCCAGAGACCTCGATCAGGACCTTCTCGAGCGCCCCGGAGAGGGCAGCGCTCGAGCGCAACATCTCGGCGAGGGCGGCCACGTCGGGCGGACCGCCGTCGCTGACGTCGAACAGGCCGTCGGTGTAGAGCAAGACGCGGTCGCGGCGCTCGAGCCTGAGCCGTTGTTCGGTGAACTCGGCGTCCGACGACAGGCCGAGGGCGGGCCCCGTGTGGGCGACGTGGTCGACGCCACCTGCGTGCCGCGCGCAGACCACAGCCGGGTGCCCGCCCGACGCGACGACGAGCTCGCGAGTCTCGACGTCGAGCAGGCCGTAGACGCAGGTGAAGAAGACGCCCGGCGCGATGATCTCCGCGCACAGTGCCTTGTTGAGTCGACTCAACGCGTCCGCAGGCCTGAGCGGGCCACCCGTAGCCTCATCCACGACGCGCAGGCGGTGCTTGAACAGCACGGCGAGCAGCGCGGCGCTGACGCCGTGTCCGGACGCGTCGGCGACGACAAGCACGAGGTAGCGGTCGCCGACCTTGATCACGTCGTACAGGTCGCCGCCGATGTTGCGGCCGGGCCGATAGAGCGCCTGGACGCAGAAGCCGCGCAGCGACGGGGGCTCGCTCGGGAGCAGCGAGCGCTGGATGAGTTCCGCCCGGGTCAGGTCGCGCTCCATGACCTCGGCCTGCCCTTCGAGCAGGCGGCACAGGTCGGCCAGCTGGTTGTGCGAGCGCTGCAGCTGCGTCGTGCGCAACTCGAGCCCCTGCGTGCGTTCGTGCACGAGCTCTTGCAGGTGATCGCGATGCTCCTGCAGGGCCTCGTTCATCGTGTTGAAGGCTCGCCCGAGCGCGCCGATCTCGTCGCGCCTGTCCGTCGTGGCGCGCGCGTCGAGGTCGCCTTCGCCGACCCGCTGCGCGATCTGTGCGAGCGCCAGGACGGGTCGCGTGAAGCGCCCCGCGACCCGAATGCTGACCACGAGCCCGACCAGGGCCACGAGCACCCCGGCCGCCGCCAGGACGGACAGCAGTCGCGCGATCGGCGCGTAGGCCTCGTCCACGTCCACCTGGGTCACGAGGCCCCACCCGCGGTATCCAACCCCGTCGTACGCGGCGAGCACGTCGCGTCCCCTGAAGTCGGCCACCGATACGAAGCCCGCGTCGCCGGCGAGGGCGGCGCGCATCGGCGGGTCGCCGCCCGCGCGCTCGCTCGCACTCGCGGCGCGGAACAAGTAGCGCACGTCGCCGTCCAGATCGGCCGCGACGCGCACCTCGGCGGACACGAACTTGCTCGGGATGGCAGTGAGGAGGCTTCGCATCGGGTCGGCGTCGACGTCCACGAGCACGACGCCCAGGAGCCGACCGTCGTTGGTGCGCGCCGGCGCGCTGAGCAGCGCCTCGAAGCCGCCCTGCGCCGCTGTCGGCAGGCCCAGCGTCGCGCGCTCGAGCCCGTCGAGGAAGGCCGGCTCTGCGCCGACGTCGGAACCGACGAGCGCGGGCTCGGTCGCCGTGATCACGAGCCCGTCCGCGTCCGCCACGCGGATCGCGCGGAAACCCTCGGTGCTCTCCAGAGCGTCGCTCAGGATGCGCGCCGTCTCCGCCCGGAAGGGCTCGTCCGCGATCTCCTGCTCCAGGTGCTCGTCCAGCAAGGCGCGCAGGCGCGTGCGGCTCGCGACCAGGAGCACGCGCTCCTGCTGCTGGCGCACATGCGCGAGCAGCACCTCGCTCAGGCCCTGGGCACGCAGCTTGAGTTGCTGCTCGACGCTGTCCTGCAGGACGCTGCGCACGACCCCATAGTCAGCGACGCTCAGGACCAGCGCCGTGAGCGCGACGAAGAGCGTCAACGTGATGGCCAGCCGAGCGCGCATGGAGCGCAAGAACGGGATCCGATCCGGGCCCTGCGGATTCGGCTCGGGACTCATTGCGACGAGGGTACAGAGTCGCGCCATGGTTCGCCGCTCTCCTGCAACCTCGCCCCTGGCCATGAATCTGGTTCGGTAGCGTCCGGCTCACTCAGGAACAGCTCGGCCTCGGCGCCCCTGCCCCGCGCCCGCAAGGTGCGCGCTAGCTGCCGCATCAGCATGGGCGTGCAGAAGTGCCCTTCCCCGAGGGTCCTGCGGATTCCCGCCAGAGAAGAGGCGGGGGACAGGAAGACCATCCAGCGCAGGCTGATCGGCAAGTCGGGATGGCCGGCCGGAGGGGCTCGCCGACGCCCGTCCAGCCCCTCCACCAGGAGGGCGCGCCTCGTCGAATCTCTCCTGGAGAATCCGCATGAGCCCCTCCAGGCCTGGAACCGGCGGGACGCAAGAGCCTCTGCAGCACTGCTGTGCGGCGCTTCGTGCATGGAAGCATTCTCCAGCCGAGAGCCCTCTTCGGCCTGATCCTCCTCCCGAGCGACCTATTGCATCAACGGGACAAGGACGAATCGACACAGGAGGCTGAGCAGTAGCACGGCGACCACGTTGAGCCATACGCCTGCTCGCATCATCTGCTGCATCGAAATGTACCCCGATCCGAACACGATAGCGTTGGGCGGGGTCGCGACAGGAAGCATGAAGGCGCAACTGGCTGCCAACGTCGCAGGCACAACCAGTTCCAACGGGTTGATGCCCAAACCCGGTGCGAGGGCCGTGAGGAGTGGGATCATCGTCGCCGCCGTGGCGGTGTTCGACGTCAACTCGGTCAGGAAGACCATGCCGCAAGTGACCACGAGGACCGTCCACGTCAGCGGCAGCCCGTGAATCCCACGCGCCGAAGATCCGATGAACTCGGCCACTCCAAAATTGCCGACCGCAGCGGCAAGGCTCAGCCCGCCGCCGAAGAGGATCAGAACGCCCCAGGGCAAGCCCTTGGCTGTGCTCCAATCCAGGGCGCGCCCGCCCCTGCGGTCGAGCGGCAGCACGAACAGGAGCAGGCCGGCGCCGATCGCGATCCCCGCATCCGTGACGCCGGGGAAGAGCATGGCGATCGCGGGGCGCGTGACCCAGCAGATCACCGCAAGCAGGAACACGAAGAACGTCACGCGCTCACCCGCGTTGACGGGACCGAGTTCGCGCAAGCCGGCGCGAACCACCTCGCGCACACCGGCCAGCGGCTCATTCGAGACCTTGAAGACAACGCGTGTGAGGAGAAGCCAGGCGAGCGGAAGGAACACCAGCGTGACGGGGAGCCCGACCTGGAGCCATCCGAGGAAGGTAATCTCGAGCCCTAGCTCCTCGCTCAAGTACTGCGTCAGGAACCCGTTCGGTGGGGAACCGATGATCGTTGCAAGCCCCCCGATCGACGCGGCGTAGGCAATCGAGAGCAGAAGACTCACACGAAAGGCCCCGCCTTCGTCCTCCACGAAGCGCGTTACACTGAGCGCGATCGGAACCATGATCGCGACCGTAGCCGTATTGGAAACGCACGCACTCATCGCGGCAGTGGCGACCATGAACGCCCCCGTCATGTTGGCCGGACGAGTCCCTGCGAACTTGAGCGTGACCAGCGCAATGCGACGGTCCAACCCCCAGCGCTGCATCGACAGGGCCAAGAGGAACCCGCCGAGAAAGAGAAAGATCAAGGGTGAGCCGTACGGAGCCGCCGCATCCGAGATGCTCTCGACGCCCCCGAGCGGCAACACGACGACGGGCAGCAGACTTGTCGCCTCGATCGCGACGGCCTCCGTCATCCACCAGATCGCCATCCACAGCATCAGGCCGAGCGTCACCCGCCCGGCATCACCGAGATCCGCTACCTCCCCGGTCGCCGCAACAAACGACTCCGGCAAGAAGGCATAGGCAAGGACAGCAACCAGCGGCCCCGCGAGAAGGCCAACCCAACGAACGAGGTCTCGGGACACGGGCCCCGAATCGAGCTTGGTCAGTGTGCGCAAGGAACTTGGCTTCTTGTACCTGAAGGAGAACCGACGCAACTAGTTCAGGGCGTGATGGCCAGCTTCAGGACACC
>JAJFFA010000759.1 GCA_021776885.1 Planctomycetota bacterium | reverse complement strand
AAATAGCGCGCCGCGTTCGTATGGCTTGCGCTATCTTCGGCAGCGACAGCGCGGCTAACTGTTACGGCAAAAAGCCCAACTAAGCCAACTGTGAAAGCGCCGATGGCGCTAGCCTTAAAGGACAAATTGCGGTTCGCCATGTTTGTGGTTTCCTAAGGAGTTATGACCTTGGCGGTCTTGTACGATGACAGCCAGTAGACGATTAAGCCGGTTGCGAGAAGTGCAAGCCCGGAGAGCGACTGGACCGGGCGCTCGATCAGTAGGTAAATCAACATGAACGCAGTGAGTGCTAGAAATACGAGCGGTGTAAATGGATATCCCCAGGTCCGGTACGGGCGAGGCAGATCCGGTTGCTTGAACCGCAGAACAATCACCCCCAGTACCGCAAGAAACGACGACAATGTCAGAGCGAACTGAATGAACTCCAGTACACTTTCAAAACTTTGCGTAAGGATTAGGAGCGTGACGATAGCGAGTTGCAAAATGATGGCTGCAGCCGGTACGCCCCGCTTGGTCTCGTGCGAAAAGACTCTAAGAAGCGTGAGATCTTCGCCCATGACTTGCGTAACGCGTGGGCCGATCCAAACCATTGCGCTGATCGCCGAAATCAGACCAAAGCATATTAGGCCGCCAACGATGCGACCACCCGTCTCGCCGAAGACGTGCTTGCCGACAATAAGAGCCACATCTAGCTCGCCAACCATTTGGCTCATCGGCGTCGAATAGATGAACACCGCATTGAGGCCAACATAGAGGACAAGCACAACAGCTGTTGCTGCCAGCAAAGATATCGGGGCCGTGCGTTGGGGATCATGCATTTCGCCAACGATATAGGTCGATGCATTCCAACCGGAATACGAATACATGACAAAAACCAGACTGATCGCAAAGGGCGCGCCCGTCAGATGCTTCAGATCAACCGGTCCGGGCATGAAAGACACTGGTTCAGGAACAGCAAACGCAAAGCCAAATACGATGAATACAAGGATCAGGAGTACCTTGAATATCGTTGAGACGTTGTGGAATGTGGCCGAAAGGCGAAGGCCTGACATGTGCATGAGCGTCACCGCCCAAGTGACCCCTAGCGCGAGTATGAGTTGAGATGGCCCGTCGGGAAAGACGCCCTTGAAATATGCGCCGAAAGCCATTGCAGCAAGTGCGATAGGCGCAGCGAAACCAACGGTCGCCGACAGCCATCCGGCCATGAAGCCCAAGCTCGGGTTATAGATGCGCGACAGGAAATTGTATTCACCACCTGATCTTGGCATAGCTGCCGCAAGTTCCCCGTAGCACAGCGCGCCACACAGGGCGACAGCGCCGCCGACCAGCCAGAGCATGATGAGTGAAAATCCTGAATCTATGCCCTTGAGCTGGAAGCCAAGGCTTGTAAAAACACCAATGCCGACCATGTCCGCGACTGCTATCGCGGTGGCCGTAAAAGTGGTAATGCCGACTGCAACCTGCTGGCCGCCGTCGCCCCCCTTTGAATTTTCCATACGCCCGTCGCTGCTAAACTAACTGAACCCATCCGGGCATCTATCAACTTTCAGAGAATTCTTGCAAGCGAACAATTTCATTCCGTACGCGACGGGTGCTCGGCGTACTGTCATCTATGTTTCGCTGCAACACCACCACGGTGTCATGGCGCGGTATACGGTGTCCGCCAAACAGTAGAGTTAAGGTCTGGTAGGCGGTACAAGATGTCGGCGATGGGGTATCTGGCCCAGGCATTCGTGACAAAGTCGTCGTGTGGAACGGGCGCGGATATAAAGGCAATCGTCCCAGGGCTCAGTTGTGCTGGCAGGTCGGCAAGATACGGTGCACCACGCTCAGTCAGAATTTCGCGCAGTCGGTTATTGCCGCGTCTTGTTGAATGGGTATAGGCGCTTATAAAGAAGCCTGTCTCATTGCGTTTGATCCACTTCGAAAAAGTGCCGAGCTGACCATAGAGACCATCGAGCAAGACGATCCCACGCAACCGGTCGTTGATACCGCCCTGGGCTGCCGCGAAGGCCGTTGCAACATACCCGCCGCTGTAGCCGATCAAAATTATAGGCATTTTGTCAAAGCGATCAACGAGACTGGGTTGGCCGATTAGTCGGGCCAATTGCTCGGAGGCTTCATCAAGATAGTCGCGAAAAGCGCCGGGACGCCAGAAATTTCCAATGCTGGAATCCCGTGCGTCGTGCGCAAAATGCGGTGCAACCAGAACCGCATTGACGCCGGACGTCGTGATCTGCTGCGGCAGACGTTGACGCTTCAATGTATCGCGCCTCAGCTTGGCGCCGTGACCGTGAAAATAAACGACCATAACCGCGGGGGCGTTGGGATTGAAACCTTTGGGAACGTGAAGCAACGATCGGCGCTCATTGTAGGTTTCGTCCTCCCAATATACGCGACCAGTGCGCGTGACATGGGCACGCCGGCCTTCCGCCTCATGGTTGAAAAACGGACCTTCAGCGTCAGGCACAGTGCCGTCATACGGAAACGGCGAAGCCTTGAACGCAGCGAGATGCGTGATGGCGGTGCGCGTGAGGCGCAGGCGTTGCGCCAATTTTGGTTTCGGCACATCTAATCGCGGTGCGTGCTGGCGATTGGGCCGGACGGCAAGCTTTGGCTTGGGCACGACGAATTCAATTGTGGTTTGCCAATCGTTGGCAGCCTCGAAGAGTTGTGTGAGAGCCGCGCGATCGGTAGGCGCGTAGTTCGGCAAATCGTCGGCGTGGGATCGCGTGGAGAATGCAGCAACGCCGACTGCACAAGAGATGACGGTTGCTAAAATATCTTGAGCAAGCATCGTTTGGACCTTCACCGACACGTCCACGCTTAATTCTGACGGCTAAGGCTGGAGCCAAACGTACATCAAAGTTTTAGCGAATTCTGGCGTCAAAACAGGTCGGATAAGCGAAGCGTTGATTTCAAAGCTTCCTTCTCGACGGCCGAATTAGAAATTTAGGGGGCAATCGTGTCGATTTCGCGAAGTCTGAGGACATAAATCACCTCACTGGCTTGGCGGTGGTCTTAGCCCCCAAAATTCGGTCGACTGGAAAAACTCTGTCGGGCGTTGATGTGCCTGGTGCAATAAAGCCAACAAACTACGTTATCGATGCTGATCACTGTAATCATCGATAACGTAGAGAGGCTTGTAACCCTTTTCAAAACAACCATCGTAAGTTCGGACTGGCCGCTATCACCGTATCAATCCAAGGACTCTAATCGAGACTTCTGCTCACAATAAATGAGCCGAACTGATTTGCTTAATCCGCTATATTCCTGGTTGACCCGAAGCTGTCCTGAGCGGATGCAGCATGCCAGACCACTCTCGGTTGTCTACTTCAATTTCCCGGAATTGTAATAGCACTCAATCGCG
>JAJFFA010000758.1 GCA_021776885.1 Planctomycetota bacterium | reverse complement strand
CCTTGCGCATGGGCGGGGGGCGGGGGGGCAGGGGGGATGATCTACAAGAACGGGCCGTGTCACGAAACTGGGGGCCGTGCGAAGGTACGCTCCCGGGGCCAGCCGCGCCGAGCGGCGACTACGAATCGCTCTGCGACCCGTGACCCGGGCCGCCGCGACCCGAAGGAGAAACAGAGCCGATGAACCCGGAGCTAGCACGCTGGATCGTCTGGAGCAGCCTCGCCTGGCTCGGACTGGGCCTGGTCTTCGGAATCCCCTTCGTCCTGCGCGGCGCGGGCCGGATCGATCCCGACGCGCAGCAGGGATCCCCCGGCTTCCGGCTGCTGATCCTGCCCGGAGTGGCCGTGCTCTGGCCCCTTCTCCTGCGGCGCTGGCTGGCGGGGACGCCGCCGCGCGAGGAGCGCTCCCCCCACCGGCGCGCCGCGTCGCGGGCGGCCCAGCCGTGATCGCTCCCCTGCGGCGCCGTCACCGCGCGCTCTTCGTCGTGCTGGCCCTGGCCCTGCCGGTCGGCGTCGTCGCCGCCCTGCGCGCCCGGCCCGACTTCCCGATCGACGCCAACGTGCGCCCGGCGGCGCCCCACGTCCTCGGCCGCGGCACGACGGCGGCGGTCACCGCCCTGGGCGTCGAGCTGCACCTGGCCCTCGATCGGGACTCGCTCCTGATCGAAGCCCTGGACGACCCGAAGGTCCCCGACCTCTTGATCTACTGGAGCGCGCAGGCTCCTGCGCCCGGCGCCCTGCCGGCCGACGCACGCCTGCTGGGCGAGCTCCCGGGGACGCGCCTCAGTGCCTTTCCCTGTCCGCCGGAATCCAGGCCACCCGGAGCGAGCACCCTGACCGGCTCCCTGTACTTCTACGACCTGGGCCACGCGACCCTGCTGGGCGCACTGGCCCTGACCGATCTCGCCCTGGCCGATCTCGCAGCCGCCGATCTCGCACCGGCCGACACGCTGCCGGCCACGCCGGCTGACGCGGGGGGCGACTGATGGGACACGCCTACCGAGCGGTCGGCTGGAACCGACAGAAGCGCCTGTACGACACGGCCCTCGCCGCCCTCGTCGCCCTCTACCTGGCGGCCTTCATCGGACTGGGCCTGGCCTTCCACCCCGAGGCCACGGCCGAGACCTTGATCATCCGCGCCTGCGGCACGGCGGCCCTGGTCCTGCTGCACGTGGTGCTCTCCATCGGCCCCCTGTGCCGTCTTGATCCGCGCTTTCTCTTCCTGCTGTACAACCGGCGCCACATGGGCGTGACGATGTTCGTCCTGGCCCTGGTCCACGGCGTCTTCGCGATCCTGCAGTTCCACTCCGCCGGCAACGAGAACCCCCTGGTCAGCGTGCTAAGCGCCAACCCGCGCCTCGACTCCCTGGCGCAGTTTCCCTTCCAGCCCCTGGGCCTGGCCGCCCTCGTGATCCTGTTCGTGATGGCCGCGACCAGCCACGACTTCTGGCTGGCCAACCTCTCGGCGCCCGTCTGGAAGTCCCTGCACACGCTGGTCTACCTGGCCTACGGTCTGCTCGTGATGCACGTCGCCCTGGGCGTGCTGCAGGCGCAGACGAGTCCCCTGCTGGCCGCCGCCCTGGGTGCGGGGGTGGTCTGGGTCGTGGGCCTGCACACCCTCGCCGGTTGGCGCGAGCGCGCCCTCGACCGCGACCTCGATCCAGGCGCCGCCGGTCTCGTCGACGTGTGCTCAGTGGACGACCTCGAGGAGGGCCGCGCGCGCATCGTCAGCCTCTCGGGCGAGCGCGTCGCCGTCTTTCGCTGGGAGGGCAAGGTCAGCGCCCTCTCGAACGTCTGCCAGCACCAGAACGGTCCCCTGGGCGAAGGCCGCGTGATCGACGGCCTGGTCACCTGCCCCTGGCACGGCTACCAGTACAGGCCGGACTGCGGCCGCTCCCCCGAGCCCTTCACCGAGCGCGTCCCGACCTTCGCCGTGCACGTCGAGGGCGGGCGCGTCCAGGTCGATCCGCGTCCCTTGCCGGCGGGCACCCACGTCGAACCCGCGCTGCTCGCGCCGGAGGGCGCTGGAGGACCAGGATGACGGATTCGAGCGAACTCTACGTCGGCTACTTGCCCCAGGCCCCCGCACCGATCGCGCGCCTGGCCCGCGCCTGCGTGCTGACCCTCGCCGCCCTGGGCGCAGCCCTGGCCGCGCTCTTCAGCGTCTCCCAGCCGCCCTTCTCGAGCGCCAGCTTCGAGTGGGGCGTGCCGACCGCGTTCGAGGGCGTGCTGTCCCTCGAGCCGGTCCCGAACCTGATCGTCGAGCGCCCCGGTCTCGCGGCCCACGCACCGCGCTCGCGCTTCCTCTTGACCGTCTATGGCAAGCACGGCGCCGAGGATGCGATGCGCGCCTTCGACGGCCGCCGGGTGCGACTCGAGGGCTCCCTGATCCACTACGACGGGGCCACCATGGTCGAGCTCGTGCCGGAGTCGATCGTGCCGCTGGACTCGGACGGCGCTGGCGACGGGATCGCTGGGGCCGCCGCCGCGGGCCCCGTCGACCTGGGTCAGGTCACCCTGGTCGGCGAGATCGTCGACTCCAAGTGCTATCTGGGGGTCATGAAGCCTGGCCACACCAAGCCCCACCGCGCCTGCGCCACGCGCTGTATCGCCGGGGGGGTTCCGCCGGTGCTCCTGGTGCGCGACGCGCAGGGTGGCGCGACGTATTTCCTCCTGACCGGGCCCGAGGGCGAGTCCCTGGGGCCCCGCATCCTCGATCGAATCGCCGAACCAATTGAAATCCCGGGCCGGGTGTGCCGTCATGACGACCTCCTGGTGCTCGCCAGCGACCCCGAAACCTGGCGCCCCCTCGACTAGAGCCCCCACGATGGTTCCCGCACTGCAACCCCTGCGCGGACAGGATCTGATCCCCGAGCTCGACCCGGGCAGCGGTCGCTACACGGTGCGCTTCGCGCGCACCGAGGGTGATCTGGACCAGGTCTGCCAGCTGCGCTTCGAGGTCTTCAACCGTGAACGGGGGGAGGGCTTCCCCGAGTCCTGGGAGAACGAGCGCGACCGCGACCACTTCGACGACTTCTGTCAGCACCTGATGGTGATCGACTCGAAGACGGACGCGTGCGTCGGAACGTACCGGCTGCAGGTCCAGGAGATGGCCCGCGCCGGGCGCGGCTTCTACTCGGCCGGCGAGTTCGACCTGTCCGGGCTGCCGCCCGCGGTGATCGAGAACCTGGTCGAGCTGGGACGCGCCGCCGTGGCCCGCTCGCACCGCTCGCGGCGCGTGCTGTACCTGCTCTGGCGCGGGCTGGTCACCTACGTCGAGTCGAATGGGCTGACCTACTTCATGGGCTGCAGTTCCTTCACCAGCCAGGACCCGACCCTGGGTGCGCGTGCCTACCGCGACCTGAGCGCGGGCGGCTTCGTGCACCCGAGCCTGCACGCCCCCCCGCTGCCCGGCTTCGAGTGCGACGCCACCATGCCCCTGCCGGCGGAGCGCGTCACCTACCCGCCCCTGTTCGAACTCTACCTGCGCGCCGGCGCGAAGGCCCTCGGACCCCCGGCCCTCGACCGGGCCTTCCGCACGATCGACTTCCTGACCCTGGTCGACATGCGCGAGATCCCCCCGCTCCTCATGGGCCGCATCCGCCGCGCCTGATGGGAGCCCTGCGCGGATCAGCGCGACTCGTCGCGCTCCTGGTCACGACCCTGGTGTTCTATGCGGGCTACCTCGTGTCCCGCCTCAGCGTGCTCTTCTCGAAGAGCGCGGCGCGCTCGAGCCACCACTTCTTCGTGCGCAACTGGGCGCGCAGCTCCTGCGCCATCCTCGGGGTCTCGATCACCTGCGCGGGCACACCTCCGCGCTCGCCCTTCTTCCTCGTCGCGAACCACCTGTCCTACATCGACATTCTGGTGCTGTTCACCCGCGTCGACGGCTTCTTCCTGGCCAAGTCCGAGGTCGCCTCGTGGCCCCTGGTCGGACTCCTGGCGCGCAGCACGGGCACGCTCTTCGTCGACCGCCAGCGGCGCTCGGACCTGGTGCGCGTCAACGCCCTGGCCGAGCGCGTGCTCTCGACGGGCGGCGGC
>JAJFFA010000757.1 GCA_021776885.1 Planctomycetota bacterium | reverse complement strand
TCCCTGGCCAACGAGGTGGAGCGCGTGCGCATCCCTGACACGCGTGGCGCGGAGCAAGCGCAGATCCGCTCACGGGTCGTCTTCGAGCCGATCTTCCAGCGCCCCTTCCGGGTCACCGAGGAGCGCGGCTTCGAGGCCGGGAACAACCCCGATGACTACACGACGACCTTCGAGCTCGACTACATGGAGGATCTCGGCGCGGCGATCGCTCGCTTCGCCCCCGAGCTGGGCTTGAGCCCCGCGGCGCTCCAGGCCGAGCTCGATGCAGCTGGCGTGGTCGATCTGGGCGACATCAACACGGACGGCCGCACGGACCAGCGCTGCGGCAACATCGTGCGCATCGTGCACCCCGATGTGCGCCTCGCGCCCCAGGGCGCACGCGTTGGCCTGCCGGCGCTGCAGCGCGCCGAGGAGCTCTTCCGCTACAACGACTTCGGCCAGATGACGTACGCACGCGATGCCGAGGGCAACGCGCAGCGCTTCGAGTACTACGGTGCTGCCGACCCGGATGGAGACGGGGTCCTGGACGTGCCCGGCGCCGACACGACCAGCGGCGGCTACCCGCGCCTGATCCTGGCCGACTTCGAGTCCCGGCCCGGCCGCAACAGCGGCCACGATCCTGCGCCCGTGGCCCAGGAGACGCGCTACGAGTACAGCGCCCAGGGCGCCTTCCCCGGCAACCGCAGGGGCCTGGTGACGGCGCTGATCGACCCGCGCGGCGTGCGCACGACCTACCTCGTCAACGCCCTCGACCAGGTCGTCATCCAGGAGCGGGCCGCGGATGTCAGCGAGTCGCCCGAGACCGGGCTCAGCGCCTTCGCCTACCGCGAGACGACCCTGTACGACGCCAACGACAACGTGGCCGAGCTCAGGCGACCCGACCGCGATACCCTGGACGGAGACGGCCCGGAGGTGCGCACGCTCTACAGCTACGACGTGCTCGATCAGACCCGCAGCGAGCTTCTGGACGCCGGCGGACCCGACGCGGCCGCGACGCGCTTCGAGTACGGGCCGAGCCAGAACCTGCTGCGCGTGGTGCGCGCGGCGGGCGAGCCCGAGCAGAGCGTCGAGAGCTGGACCTACGACGCCCGGGACATCGTGCGCTCGCACACCCGGGGCGAGGGCGCGGCCGAGGAGTCCACGGTCAGCGCGGACGTGGACGCCAATGGAAACCTGATCACGCGTCACGACGCGGACGGCGGGGACCAGGACAGGATCCTGTACGACGGTTTCGACCGGCCGCGCGAGGTGATCGACCGGGTCGGGAACCGCACGCGCTACACCCTCGACGCCGCGTCGAACGCGATCAGCCTCGAGCGTTTCGGCCCCCTGGACGGGGGTGGGCAGGAGCTGCTCCTGGCGCGCTCGGACAATCAGTTCGACGAACGGGGTCGTCTGGCGCGCCGCGATCGGCACCTGTTTCACTACCCCGGACAGACGATCGGTACCCTCGACGACGGCGCCCTCGATCCGGGTGATGGTCGGGTCTCGAGCCTCTGGCTCTACGACCGCCTGGGTCGCGCCGTCGGCGTGGTCGACGCGGACGACGACACGATGGAGCACCGCTACGACGGGCTCTCGCGGCTGTTGCGTGTGGCGGATCCCCTGGGCAACGAGGTGATCCTGTCCTGGGACGCCAACAACAACAACACGGCCTACTGCGAGGTCGAGCGCTCGCCGCTCGTCCAGCAGCCCGAGATCTTTGGCTGCGAGATCCGCTACGACTCCCTCAACCGCCCCGTGGTCCTGGTCGACTCGATCGGTCAGACCACGCAGCTGGCCTGGGACTCGCGCGGCAACCGCATCCTGTCGATCGACGCCCTCGGCAATCAGGTCGAGCGTCGCCACGACCGCCTCGACCGCATGCGCGAGTCCCGTGCCTGGCTCTCGCAGGACGGAAGCAACGCCTCGGCCACGAACTTCGATCCCGCCCAGGGAGGCGCTGACGGGCGCCTGACCCTGAGCCAGACCTTCGACGACCTCTCGCGACGCGTTCTGCGCATCGACGACTCGGGCAACACGACACGCGCGGTCTACGACGACCTCTCGCGCATCGTGCAGCGCGTGCTGGGCGACGGGACCTCCGAGAGCTTCAGCTACAACGCCGACGACGAGCTCGTGCAGCATGTGAACGCTCGTGGTTCGGTCACGACCTGGAGCCGTGACGCCGCGGGGCGCCCGCTGGAGGGCAGTGTGGACCACCAGGGCAACGGCACTCCCGGGACGACGCTCTGGCAGCTCGGCTGGGACGGCCTGAACCGTCCGCGCACCACCCTCGACGACAATGGCGGCCAACCCGTCAGCTACTCGTACGTCTACGACTCGCTGTCGCGCAAGCTGCGCGAGACCCAGTCGATCGCGGGCAGCCCGCGCTTCGACGTCGACACCGAGTGGCAGGGCGCGGACCGGCGTGTCGCCCAGACCTATCCCAGCGGCCGACGAATCGAGCGCAGCCACGACGCCCTCGACCGTCAGATCCGCATCGAGGAGCCGAGCGGCGTGGGCCTGGTGGCCCGCTTCGACTACATCGGCGCCTGGCGTGACCTGCGCGTGACCTACGGGAACGGCAGCGTCCTCGACAAGCGCAACGACGAGGGCACCCAGACCCTCGGCGGAACGCGCCCCGGCTACGACGCGGCGCGGCGTCCCCTGGTCCACACCTGGACCGATCCGAACGGTGCCTGGATCACGTCGTACGTCAACACCTACAACGGCCCGGGGGGAGTCGGTACCAGCCGGCGCGTGTCCGAGGAGCGCGAGCACCTCGCGCGCATCGACCACTACCGCTTCGATTCGCGCTACCGCATGCTCGGGTTCCGCACGGAATCCACGTCCCAGGCGACGGGAGCCCGTACACCCATGGGCCTCGGCGACCGCGGCCGCAGCCGGCGCACGCTGGATGGCACCGACAAGATGCTCAGCCTGCGCGAGCGCGGCGTCAACCGCGCCCCCGAGGTCGACGGCACGCCGGGGCAGGAGGGACTGAACCAGTACTCCAGCTTCGACGCTGCGTCGCTCGATTACGACACGGACGGCAACATGACGAGCGATGGGCGCTTCACGTACCGCCACGATGCCCGGGACCGGATCGTCGAGGTGCGCGCTGCGACGAGCAACGCTCTCGTGGCCCAGTACGTCTACGCCGCAGACGGCCGGCGGGTGGTGAAGGTCGTGGGCAGCGGCGCCGGGCAGACCTCGGTGCGCTTCCTGTACGACGGCTGGAGTGTGCTCGAGGAGCGCAACGCGTTCAGTGCGCTCCTGCGCGACTACGTCGAGGGGCGCGAGCTGGACGAGCACCTGACCCTGCGCTCACCCGGCGTCGGAACGTTCTGGTACCACACGAACTCCCAGGGCTTCGTCGGGGCGCTCAGCGACCTCGCGGGTCAGGCCCGCGAGCTGTACGAGTACAGCTGGTTCGGTCTTCCTCGACGCGCCGATGCGGCGGGCGCATTCTCCAGCGAGCTGGGCAACCCCTACCTCTTCCAGGGTCGCCGCTGGGATGCGGAGACGGAGCTCTACAGCTTCCGCAACCGCTACTACTCGCCGCGCAAGGGCGAGTTCCTGACCCTCGATCCCCTGGGGGTCTGGTACCACGGTCAAGGCAACGGCTACTCGGCCTTTGGCGCCGACCCCTGGAACCGTCGCGACCCCATGGGCCTGGGCGACGACGACCCCGAAGCCGATGGCGAAGAGGAGGACGACGAGCTCTCCGATCAGATCGTCGACTTCACACGCTGGGCCAACAGGCTGAAGGGCTGGGCGACGTGGATCAACACGATCCGCACCAAGGGCTCGTGGCGCACGGTGGCGCGCGCGTTCAAGTCCGCCCTGGGGAAAGGTGCGCGCGGCGGGGCCTCCGGCTCGGACCCGATCGGTATTCTGCTGGCGATGTCCGACTCCCTGGACGTGGTCGCGGACAATGCTCCCACCCTGGGTCAGTACCGCAACTGGGGCGAACGGCGTCAGCTGCAGAAGATCGCCATGGGCGACTACGAGCTCGAAGAGGAGCCCACCTACGTCAACACCTACGGCGGCTTCTTCGGCGGGATCTGCGACGCCCTGTTCCTCAGTCCGCGGACCGTCGAGGGCGTCAGGATCCGGAACACGTTCCGTCGGCTCCTGGCCAACGACGAGCTCGATGCGGAGGAGCGCGACGCGATCTACGCGCTGCTCGGCCACACGGACATGAGCACCTTCTTCGACGTGAGCGAGGCGGAGCTCGAGGAGCTGGGGGAGGAGTAGACCCTCGAGCCGAGAGTCGCCAGGGGAGAGGGTCGAGCGAGCTGCTCGGCCCTCTCCTGTCGTTCCAGGCCTGCTAGCGGCCCAGGAGCAAGCGCCAGCTCGCGGCCTCGTCCTCTTCTCCACGGGCGTCGTGCAGCGCGGCCAAATTCTCGATCACGTCCAGGGTCTCGGCGTGGGCCTCACCCAGGGTTCCAGCGAGCAGCTCGAACGCGTTGAGCAGCTCGTCCTGCGCCTCGTCGAGGGCGTCGCGCGTGAGGGCCAGCAGCCCGAGCCGAGCGTGGCAGCGTCCCTGGGCCAGCTCGTTGGATCCCGCGAAGCCCTGCAGAGCACGCAGGTAGAGCTCCCGCGCCTCATCGGGCTGGCCCTGCGCCTCCAGACACTGCGCCAGGTTGTAGGCCGCGCTCCAGTGATCGGGATTGTCGGCGAAGCGTTCCACGACCCCCACGACCTCACGCCAGACCGGAATCGCCGCGTCGCAATCCTGAAGCATGCTGAGCACCTGGGCATAGAACGCGGTCGCTTCGTACCAGCGGCGGTCCTCCTCGCCGTAGCGCCCACGCACACGCGCGGAGATCACAGCCAGGGCATCACGCGCCTCGACCAGCTCGCCCAGCGCCATCTGCGCCAGCGCCAGGTGAAAGCGGGCGGCGTCGGTGTCGGGATGGTCGTCGCCGAGACGCCGCGCCAGGGGGGCGAGAGCTGGCGCGAGGACCTCCTTCGCGCCGAGTGCGTCCCCGGCCACGAAACGAAGGCGCGCCT
>JAJFFA010000756.1 GCA_021776885.1 Planctomycetota bacterium | reverse complement strand
ACCGTCGGCTTGGGCGCTCCCCCCAACCTCGTGGGTCGCTCGTGTGGCGTCGAGCCAGGCCTGGAGCTGGTAGGCGTGGCGCAGGGGGTGCATCACCGCGTGTTCGAGCATCGCGTCGACGGAGTAGTCGACGCCCCAGCTGGACGGGCCGTGCACGCCGTCGGTCTGGTCGTGCTCGACGCTGGCCAGGGGCTGCCTCCAGCGCTCGAGTACGTGCTGCAGGTCGGGCTCGGCTGCGGCCGCGATGCTGGCCAGGTCGGGCAGGGGGCGGAAGCCCGGATCCGGGAGCTCGAGCAGCTTGCACAGCCACTTCATGTAGCCCCGCGCCGCCCCCAGGACGTGGGTCAGGAGCGTCTCGAGGGACACGTAGTCGGGGTCGTCGCTGGCCGGCGGCGTGAGGCCCTGCTGCCGGGCTGCGCGCCAGAGCTCGACGAAGTGGGTCAGCTCGCGCTCGTGCAAGCGGACGAGGGCGCGCACACCGCGGTCGGCGTAGTGCTCCATGTTCTCCATGCTCTCCATTCTCTCCCTGGGGGGGCTCCGGTCAGAGGCGGGCGCCGCACAGGCGGCAGAAGAGGGCGTCCAGATAGTGTGTGCCGGCGCCGCACGAGGGGCAGGCCTGGCCCGAGACGTCGTTCGACTCGCGCGTGAGCTGCGCGCTGACGATGCCCGTGGGCACCGCGATGATGCCGTAGCCGACGACCATCATCAGGGCCGAGATGGCCTGGCCCAGGTTGGTCTTGGGGGAGATGTCGCCGTAGCCGACCGTCGTCATGGTGACCACGGCCCAGTACAGCCCGCGCGGGATACTCGTGAAGCCGTGGGTCGGCCCCTCGATCACGTACATCAGCGATCCGAAGACGATCACCAGGGTGAAGACGGCGCAGACGAAGACCGCGATCTTGCGCCGGCTGGCGACCAGGGCGCGCACCAGCACCTCGGACTCGTTGACGTAGTGCGCCAGCTTGAGCACCCGGAACACGCGCAGGATGCGGAAGGTGCGGATGACGACCAGGGCCTGGGCGCCCGGGAAGAGCAGGCTGGCGAAGCTGGGCAGGATCGCCAGCAGGTCGATGATGCCGAAGGCGCTGGTGGCATAGCCGCGCGGACGCTGCACGCACAGGAGGCGCAGGATGTACTCGAGGGTGAAGACCACGGTCAGGACCCACTCGGCGCTGCGCAGCAGGGGACCGTGGTGCTCGCGGATGTCGCGCACGCTCTCCAGCATCACGACGGCGATGCTGACCAGGATGGCGAGGATCAGGCCCACGTCGAACGCCTTCCCGAGGGAGGTGTCCGACTCGAAGATGATCTCGTGGCCAGTCCTGCGCCAGCCCGTGAGGGGCGCGTCGTCCGTGGGTCTCATCGCAGCAGGGATTCTTCCCTACTGCCACTCCACGCGCAAAGCATCGCTGGTGTTGAAGCCGCTGGGTCCCGAGTCGCGGAACCAGAGCTGGAAGTGCGTCGTCGTGCCGGACTGGACGCCCAGGGCCGGCAGGTCGAGGTCGCGGGCGACGTCCCCCTGGGTGTCCACCTGATCCGGCGGGAAGAGGCGCCGCAGGCTGCCGCCGACGCAGCGCAGGCCGTCCCCGAAGGGCGCCTCGATGGCCGTCGTGCCCGTGAAGAACAGGCCGAAGCCGCCCGGGGGCAGGAAGCGCCCGTGCAGCGTCAGGTCGTCGTCGCCGACCTGGGCGCTGCCCCAGGCGTGGAGGCGCGCGGCCGAGGAGAAGCTGTTGCCGAGCACGTTGCAGTAGGCGTCGCCCACGCAATCCGCGAGGCAGTCCAGGGCGCCCCGGGCGTCGAGGCGCCCGTGGCCGTAGAAGTTGTCGCGGCCGGGGAAGTCGGCGGGGCCGCCGACGCGGTCGTCCGCACTCAGGCGCAGGAGCTCGAGCAGCCTGTCCTGGTCGAGGGTCGGGTCCTGGGCCAGGAGCAGGGAGACGATGCCGGCGGCGATGGGGGTCGCGGCGGAGCAGCCCGAGAAGGGCGACATGTCGTCGGCGTGGGTCTCGGCGACGGTGACCACCTGCACGCCCGGGGCCATGAAGTCGAGGGCCAGGCCCGACCCCGACTGGTTCGAGCGCGCGTCGTTGTCGTCCGTCCAGCCGATGGCGAGGGTGTCGTCGCTGGCGCCAGGCCACGACGTGTCCGCGCTCCCGAGCCCGCCGTTGCCTCCGCAGGCGACGAGGATCTGGCCCGCCGCGCGTGACGCGGCCAGGGCGTTCTGCAGGGCCTGGGTGCCCGAGAAACCGACCAGGGACATGCTGACCACGTGGGCGCCGGACTGGCGCGCGAAGTCGAGGCCCTGGATCAGGTCCATCGTGGTCCCGTTGTTGTTCGCGTCGAGCACCTTGACCGGCAGGATCGTGCAGCGGTGGTCGACTCCGGCGATGCCGTGCCCGTCGTCGGCGTTGGCGGCCAGGAGGCCGGTGACGAAGATCCCGTGGGGGTGATCGGCGTCGGGGTCGTCGTCGTCGTTGACCGTGTCGGTTCCGCGCAGCAGCCGACCGATGAAGGCCGGGTGCCCGGCGTCGATGCCCGTGTCGAGGACGGCGACGATCACGCTCGGATCTCCGCGCTGGAGCAGCCATGCATCGGGGGCGTCGATGTCGGCGCCGGGGGTGCCACCCGACTGTCCCGTGTTCTCGAGCTGCCACTCGGCCCCGAGGAAGGTGTCGTCCACGGGCAATCCGCCGCCCTGGCCGACGCCGTTGCGCTCGGCGAAGAGCACACCGGGCAGGGCGCCGAGGGCGGCGCGGCGGGCCTCGAGGTCCGCGCCCTCCAGCAGCCGCAGGCGCAGGAGGCCGAGGGCGGGGACGCGCTCCACGACCTGCAGGCCGAGGGCCTGCAGGGCCGCGTCCGAGGTGGGCTGCGCCGGGTCGAGGCCGACCAGGAGCTCGCCGCGCACGGCCCGCGAGCCGTCGGCGAGGGTCTCCACTTCGTATTGCGAGGGGACCATGGCCGCGGCCACGGAGAGGACCATCGAGGCGAGGGAGATCGACATCACGCTCCCGATTCTACTACACGACCCGAACGTGCCTGGGGAGTGCGTGAGAGTAGCTTCGGGGCATGAGCCTGCCCTTCGTCCTGCTCCTCGCCTTCAGCTCCGCCGTGTTTTCCGTGGGCCAGGAGGGCGGCGCCGAGGCGCAACCGGCGGCGCAGGGCCGGCGGGTCGAGACCTTCTCCGCCGAGCTCGAGGGCGGGTCCGGCGGGCTCGAGGTCGATGCGCGGGGCTTCGTCTACTGCGCCGACTTCGGCTCGCGTCTGGGGCCCGGTGGGAGCGGGGGCGACCGGGTCTATCGCCTCGACCCCGCGAGCGGGGCGGCCGAGGTCTTCGTGCAGGGGCTGCGCGGAGCCTCCGGCAATGCCCTCGACGCCGAGGGCTTCCTCTACCAGTCGAACATCGGCGCGGGCTCGATCACGCGCGTCTCGCCCGAGGGCGAGTCCTCGATCTTCGTGCCCTCCGGGATCCGCTCCCC
The DNA here is from genome assembly GCA_021776885.1 of Planctomycetota bacterium. Taxonomy (GTDB): domain Bacteria; phylum Planctomycetota; class UBA1135; order UBA1135; genus JAJFFA01. The sequence goes on along the minus strand of JAJFFA010000756.1, from coordinate 476 downwards.
GGTGGGGATCGCGATCGACGAGGAGGGGGTGCTCTTCGTCGCGGGCTGCGGCTCGAACACCCTCCTGGCGGTGACCCCGGACGGGGCGCTGGAGACCTTCGCGACCAGCCCGCTGCTGTCCTGCCCCAATGGCATCACCCTGGACGAGGACCACAACCTCTATGTCTGCAACTTCAACAACGGCGACGTGCTCAAGGTCGACTGGACGGGCGAGGTCTCGCGCTTCGCAACCCTGCCCGGCAACAACAACGGGCACCTGGTCTACCGCGAGGGTTCGCTCTACGTGGTGGCCCGCGGCGCGCACCAGATCTACCGCATCTCGATGCAGGGCGAGGTCGAGCTCTTCGCAGGTTCCGGCCAGCGCGGGCGCGACGACGGGCCTGCCCTCGAGGCGACCTTCTCCTTCCCCAATGACCTCGCCTTCAGTCCGGACGGCAAGCTCCTGTACGTGAACGAGAACGCGTCGACGACCGAAC
>JAJFFA010000755.1 GCA_021776885.1 Planctomycetota bacterium | reverse complement strand
TCGACAACATCAACGTGACCGACGTCACGAACGGCCTCGAGGACATGGCCTCCCGCGGCCTCGACAACGGCGGCACCGGCTCCGACGGCCAGGGCGCCGCGGGCCCGCCCTCCGCAGGCTTCTTCTTCGATGACGGCCAGGACGGCGACTTCCGCGGCACCACACAGAACTTCTTCGGTGACGGCCTCGGCAACGCTCTCTCGACGGTCGGCGGCCTGTCCTTCCAGCTGACCTTCCTCAACGACCTGCAGCTCTCCACGATCCTGCGCGCCGTCGAGAAGTCGAGCCAGTTCGAGCTGATCAACAGCCAGATGCTGTCGGTGCACAACACGCAGCGCGCGTACGTCACCGTCATCAACCAGCAGGCCTACATCCAGGACTTCGACGTTGAGGTGGCTCAGTTCCAGGCGGTCGCCGACCCCCAGGTGAACGTGCTGCACGAGGGCGTGGTCCTCGACGTGCGCCCGACGATCCACCAGGACCGGCGCTACCTGACCCTCGAGATCCAGCCCACGGTGGCGCGGATCGTGGCCCTGCGCGACTTCTCGACCACCCTGGCTGGCCAGACAGCGCCCGTCTCCTTCCAGCTCCCCGAGCTCGAAGTGCAGAGCGTCAACACCTCGGCCATCATCCCCGACGGCGGTTCGATCCTGCTCGGCGGCCTGTCCAACATCCGCAACATCGAGCGCCGCGCGGAAGTGCCGTGGCTCGCGCGCATCCCCGTCCTGGGCTTCCTCTTCAAGCAAGAGGGCTACAGCGACGAGCGCGACTCGCTCATGATCCTGATCCGCGCGCGCATCATCGACGTGCGTGAGTCGGTCGAGCGGCGCCTCGAGCAGGGCTTCTAGGCAAGCCACCTCGCTCCCCCCGCGCCGGCCCGGCACGGGGGGACAAGAATCCAGCGGGCCGCGCTTCCCCCTCGGCAGCGCGGCCTGCTCCCATTGGTGCGGATGTGTCCCGCCCGGAGTCCGCCCGGCCCGCCCGGACTCTGCGGCCCCGGGCCCACGCCCGACGACCCGTCCGGTGCCGGCGCGGCCCCCGGTTCCCGCCAGGTTCCGCGCACACTCCGGCCCCACGATTCCGTACTCTGACGGAAGGTCCTCCATGCCCGCGCTCAAGGCCGTCCTCTTCGACGACGACGACACCCACTGCTCGACGACCAAGTTCGCTCGCCGCGCGCGCCGCAGCGCGGTGCGCGCGATGATCAAGGCCGGGCTCAAGGTGCCCGAGGAGCAGGTCTATCGGGAGCTCGAGGAGGTCATCCGCGAGTTCAGCTCCAACTACGAGCACCACTACGACAAGCTCCTGATGCGCATGCCGCGTCAGGCGCTCCTGGGCACGAACCCGGCCCTGATCGTCACCTCGGGCGTGGTCGCCTACCACGACACGAAGTTCCGCGGCCTCGAGCCGTTCCCGGACGTGAAGCCCCTGCTGGCGGCCCTGGAGGTCGCCGGGCTGCAGCGCGGCATCATCACCCACGGCCTGACGATGAAGCAGTTCGAGAAGCTCGTGCGCCTGGGGCTGACCGAGCTGGTGGACCCCTACGCCATCTTCATCTCGGACCAGGTCGGGATCTCCAAGCCCAACCCCAAGCTCTGGTCCGTGGCCCTACGCGCCCTCGAGCTCGAGCCCGAGGAGACGATGTACGTCGGCGACAATCTGCTCAGCGACATCGCCCCGCCCAAGACCCTGGGCATGCGCACGGTCTGGTCCAAGCGCGCCGCCAAGCCCGATCAGGACCGCGAGAACATCGTGCCCGACCACGAGATCGAGGACTTCAAGGAGCTCGGCGTGATCCTGCGCGAGCACTACGACGTCCCGCTGGGCGACTTCTGATCGCGCTCGAGCGGGACGACGGCCACCGTCAGGTGAGTGAAGTCCCTGCGCCGCGGGTCGTCGTGTTCGACCAGGAAGGCGGCCAGCTCCTCCACGCGGCGCTCCAGCTCCGCCCGCTGCCGGGGACCGAGACGCGCCTGATGCTGGTGCAGCGAGGGGCCCTGGGGGCGCCCCCTCCCACGGACACCGCGCGCCGCCGCTCGACGCTCGACGGCCGCGACGTAGGCGCGCTCGAGAGCGCGTAGCCGCGAGCGGAACGTGCGCGCCAGCTCCGCCACGAAGCTCTTGTCGGAGCGGCTCGTGTCCAGCACGACCTCGCTCCCCGCCAGCTCGTAGACGACCTCATGGCGCCCCCCGGTGCTGCGCTTCTCGCCCTCCAAGAGCACCCCCACGGCCTCGAGCCGGCGCACGTGGTAGTAGAGCGAGCCGGCCGGCAGGCCCACGTGCACAGCGAGCTCAGCCACCGTCGCGCGCTTCACCCGCTCCATGACCGAGATGACCTGATGCGCGGCGGCGCTGCGGACGGCGCGCAGCTCAGCGGGAAGGCTCAGAACGACCGGCTTCTTCCTGGACCGCTTCATCCACCCAACTTATTGTAGTTTCGTCTCGATTCACAGAAAGAATCTCACGACCCGCCAGGCCGTGCGTAGCTCGCCCTCCCGCAACCCGAGGAGCCCCACCCCATGACCACCACCCTCCTGTTCACGCTGCTGGCCCTGCCCGTCGTGTCCGGCCCAGGCGCCAGCCCGTCCGGCCTGCGCGTGGAGCCGATCGTCCTGCGCCACGACGTCGAGGACAAGGCGAGCATCGACCTGGCCCGGCGCTTCGACGCCACCGTGCGCTTCAGCCCCGACGGCTGCGGGACCCTGATCGACGAGCGCTGGATCCTGACGGCGGCCCACGTCGCCCGCGGCCTCTCCCCGTTCGCCCCGCGCGTGTACGTTGGAAGTGATCCGTACCACGTGCGGCAGGTCCTGACCCACCCCGAGGCCAGCGGCGAGCCGGGCCGTCCGCCGCGGGTCGACCTGGCCCTGGTCCAGCTCGAGCGCGCGGTCGAGGACGTGGCGCCCCTGGCCCTGTTCCCCCACGACACCGAGGCCGGTCTGGACGCCTTCGTCGTCGGCTACGGGGACCATGGCGCCGCCGGCGAACGCCTGACCCGCGGCGACGGCACGCGCCGGGCGGCCACGAATCGCATCGAGCGGGCCGAGGGCTCGCGCCTGTTCCTGGACTTCGATGCTCCCCCAGAGGGGACGGCCCTCGAGGGGGTCGGCGGCCCCGGCGACAGCGGCGGTCCGCTCCTGGTCGAGACCGACGCAGGCCTGTTCCTGGCGGGGGTCAGCTCCGGCTCGATGGGCGGTCGCCCCGGGAGCTACGGCGTGACGGACGTCTACGTGCGCGTCTCCAGCCTGCGGCCGTGGATCGAGGAGACCATGGCCCGGGCTGCCGACGCGCCCCCGCGCCTGGCGCAGGTGGTCGCCTTCGAGGAGCTGCCCGAGGGGCCCCGCCGCGAGCTACTGGACACCTTCTTCGAGTGCTTCGCGAGCGGCGAG
>JAJFFA010000754.1 GCA_021776885.1 Planctomycetota bacterium | reverse complement strand
GGCTACTCACATCGAGCGTGCAGCTGGGCGGATCGTTGAAGCCGCGCGTGCCGATCTCGCCGCCGAAGCCGCTGGCGAAGGTCGTACTGCCCAGGACGACGCCGCTGGCCGCATCGACCGTGGTGAAGATGCGCTGACCGTGGACCAGCACGCGCTCGCTGTCCGGGCTCAAGCTGACCAGCTCCAGGCCGAAGAACGCATTGCCCGTGCCGACGCCCGAGATGCGCGTCCCCGAGTCGGTCACCAGATTGCCCTGGATGTCGAGCAGGGCCAGCACGCCCGCGGCTTGGTCGTAGACCCAGGCGCGGTCCCCCGCGCGCGAGAAGACGACACTCTGCGAAGACGCGAGCCCCAGGTTGAGGACAGCGATGCGCGCCACGCTTCCACCGGAGATGCTGTAGACATCGACCAGCGGCGACGACTGGTTCGAGGACAACGCGAGGCTGCCGTCGGGGGAGATACGGATGTTCCGCGCGTTCCCGCTGGCCGGGACCGTGCTGCCCGTGTCGCTCAAGACGCCGCTCGGCGAGAGGGCCAGGACCCGCACGAGTTGCGCGGGAGAGTCCGTCACGAGGACCGTGGACCCATCTGGGGTCACATCGAGGCTCTGGGCTTCGGGCACTGCCAGGGTGCTGGCGATGGTGCGCGAGGTGAGGTCGACGACCGTGACGTCGACGTTCCCTGCTCCGGGCGTGTTGTTCGCGTTCCCGCCGTTGGAGATCAGGGCGTAGCCGCCCGAGGTGCAGGTGATCTCGACCTCCTGGGCAAGGATCGGCACCGAGAGCGTCTCGACCACGACCGGCGGGCTCGTGGTCAGGTCGACGAAGTGCAGGGCCTGGGCGGAGAACGCCGTCACGAGGGCCAGAGTGCCGTCGGGAGTCACATCGACCCCTCCAGCATTGCCCGCGATCGTGATGCTCGAGAGCACGCTGGGCGTCGTGGTCTCGACGATGTTAAGGGTGCTGCTACTGCCCGCGCCGAGGACATTGAGCACGACGGCCTCGTCGGGGCCGAGCTGGCCCAGGGCCGGCGTGGCGAGAAGCGGGACCAGGAGCCATCGGGCGACGTGACGCACGTGGCTATCCGCGAAGCAGTTCATCAGGTGCATGATCGAATTGTTAAGGGCTCGGAGGGACCCGACTCCGGCGACGCAGAGGGCCGGTGTCGGAGGCGAGTTCGTCGTACCACACCGAGACGAAGGATGCCACATGCCAGGAACAAGCGCAGACCCGCGTCGAGGTCGCACCGAGCGAGGCCGGCGTCGAGGACGATCCGGATCTTGCGGCGCGCCGCGGGGAGAACGAATGAGGCGCCCGGTGCCCCGCCTGCGCGGTTGGACTGGTCGTAGTCGCTGCCGTCGGTGCACTGGGCGAGAGCGAACCAGAAGCGGTTCGAGTCCATCACGCGCCTCAGGTTCTGAGGGTCGAACGCGAGCGCGGCGGTGGCGTAGCCCATGCCCATGGTCGGCGAGCCGTGTCGTTGGCGACCTCGTCCAGGTCCCACAGGTAGCCAATCGTGCCCGTGCCGCGCTTCAAGTCGTCGTAGGCGGCATGGGAGTCGGCCCGGGCACCCGCTCAGAGGGGTGTGCCGGGCAGCGGGCAGGGACAGGGGGCCTGTGACTGACCCGCGCTCAGAGTCTGGCCAGGAGGTCGTCGACGAGGCGCTCCATGACCGCGATCAACGGGTGGTCTGTCGGCAAGACCTGGACGCGCATCTCGAGGCACTCTTCGGCGTAGGGCAGCGCGGCTGCGTACTCGCCCTGAGCCTGGAACAGGACAGCCAGGTTCTGCAGCGACACGGCGATGTCGATGTGCTCCGGGCCCAGCGCTGCGCGGCGGATCTCGAGCGACGCGAGGTAGTGCTCGTGTGCCTCCTCGTAGCGACCCAGCTGCTTGAGTTGCCAACCCAGGTTGTTGAGCAGCGTGGCGACGCTCGGGTGATCGCCGCCGAGCCGCGAGCGATCGATCGCGAGAGCCTCACTGAACAGCTCGATGGACTGCTCGGGGTCGCTCGCGCTCAGAATGCTGGCCAGGTTGTTCAGGGACTCGGCAACGGCTTGGTGCTCTTCGTCCAGCGTGTCACGCCGGATCGCGAGCGCTTCCTGCATGCAGTCGAGCGCACGCGAGTCGTCGCCCAGGTGATGACTGATCACGCCGATATTGTTCAGCGTGGTCGCTACGTTGAGGTGCGACTCGCCGTAGACCCTGCGCGTCAGCGGAAGGGCATCCTCCAGATACCCGAGCGCCGCGGCGTGGTCTTCGTGGCCCAGCGCCACGCTCGCCAGGTTGTTCAGCGCTAGCGCGCGCGTGGAAGGGTCGTCCGGCTCGGTGCGGTCGAGGGTCTCGAGCACGCTCTCGAAGCTCATCTCAGCGACGGCCAGGTCTCCGTCCAGCAGCGCTCGGTAGCCGGTCAGGTTGATGCACGCCAGAACCTGCGGATGCCCGTCCTGGCCCGGGTGCAGCTGCCGCAGGATCGCCAGCGCCTCGTCGATCGCACTCTGCGCCGCCTGCGACTCGGCGCGTCCGATCTGGATGAAGGCCAGGAGCTCGAGGGACTTGGCCACGTCATCGCCGGCCTCGGGCAGGCCTTGGCGTTGCAGCTCGATTGCACGCTGGCAATGGGTCAGGGCGGCCTCGAGCTGTCCGAGCGAGCGGTAGGCGGATCCGATCACGTGCCGTACGGCGGCCTCGGTCGCGGGACTCTCGGTGAACGCGGCTGCGATCCGGCCCGCCGCCTCGTCGAGCATGGCGCGCACGCTCAGGTCGCGCGCCTCGGCGTTCTCGAACGGGTCGGCTTGGCCAAGTGCGTCGGTCAAGAAGTCGGTGACCGCGACGGCCTGTGCGGCGCGGCGTTGCGCTTGCGCGCGCTGCACCTCCGCCTCCGCTCGTTGTGCCTCCGCCTCGGCGCGTTGCGCCAGGGCCTCGGTGCGTTGCGCGCGCTCGCGCCCGCCCGCTTCGACCGCCTCCACGCGCCTGCGCTCGGCGGCGAAGTACAGTCGGGTGCTGACTATGAAACCGGCCAGAAGCGCCAGGAAGACCGCGCCCAGTGCGCCGACGAGGCTTCGATGGCGGCGCGTGAACTTCTTGAGCTGGTAGATCGTCGTCGACGGCCGAGCCACGATGGGTTCGTCCGCGAGGTAGCGCCGCAGATCGTCGGCGAGTGCCCGCACCGAGGA
>JAJFFA010000753.1 GCA_021776885.1 Planctomycetota bacterium | reverse complement strand
GACGGCGACGCGGATCTCTTGCTCGAGGCCACCGCGCACCTGCACCGCGGCCACCCCCTCGAGGGCCTCGAGCTCGCGCTTGATGCGCTTCTCCGCCACCCAGCGCAGGCGAATGAAGGCGTCCTCGCCCGACTCCTGGGTCAGGGCTTCCTCGGACGGACGCACGCCGATACGCAGGATCGGATCGAGGTTCGGGTCGTAGCGCAGGATCAGCGGCCGCTCCGCGCCCTGGGGCAGGAACACGCCGTCGAGGCGGACGCGCACCTCCTGCACGGCGAAGGTCATCTCCGAGCCCCAGTCGAACTCGAGCAGCACGTCCGAGAAGCCGGCGCGGCTGACGGAGGTCGTGCGCACCAGCGACGAGAGGGTCGAGAGCGCCTCGCCGATGCGCACCGAGACGCGGTCCTCCACGTCCTCGGGCGCCGCGCCCGGGTAGGCCGTGCGCACGGTCAGGGTCGGATAGCTGATCCCGGGCAAGAGGTCGACCGGGAGCTTGAACAGCGACACCATGCCGAACACGGCAAGCGCCACGATGAACATGGTGATCGCCACCGGTCGGGTGGCGACGAAGGCGAGGCCGCGACGACGCTCGGCCATCAACCGTCGCTCCCGAGCTCGTCGTCCGTCGACCCGGCGTCGGCGCCCTCCGTGGAGGCCGCGGCGTCCGAACCGCTCTCGTCGTCCGTCTCCGCCGCGGGCTCGTCCGCCGCGGCGTTCTCGCCCTGGCTGAGCTCAGCCGCCAGGCGGCTGGCCTCGCCGGGCTCCTCTTCCCAGCCCTCGGCGAGCACCAGGGAGTCCTGCTCGAGGTCGCGGTTGCCGACGACGATCACGGCGTCGCCCGCGGCCACCGAGCCGGGGACGACGGGGAAGATCTCGACGTTCGAGTCGTTGGTGAAGCCTTCGCGCACCTGGACGCGCTGAGCCACGCCGTCCTCGACCAGGAACATGAAGCTGGTCTCGGCCTCGCGCCGCAGGGCGCGCTTGGGCACCACCAGGGCATCGGCGTGGCGTTCGGTCACGATCGACAGGCGCACGAGCATGCCGGGCAGCAGCCGCTCGCTCGGGGGCGCGTCGGGGGGCTGGGGCAGGGCGACGGTGACGCGGAACGAGCCCGAGGCCGAGTCGATGGTGGGAGACACCAGCGCGATCTCGCCGCGGAAGTCGCGCCCGGGCAGGGCCTCGGCCTCGGCGCGGATCTCGATCGGTACGCCGCTGGGCGAGTCGCCGTTCGCCGCGCCGCCGTGGGCGGCGCGGAACATCGGGAGCTCGCGCTGCGGTCGGAAGAAGATGGCGCGCAGGCTATCGATGTCGGTCAGAACGAAGGCGGCGATCGAGTTGCCCGCCGTGTCGCCGACCTTCATCGTGCGGCTGGCGATGACGCCGGAGAAGGGCGCGCGCACCTCGAGCGCGTCCAGCGCCAGGGTCTGGCGCCGCAGCACCAGGTCGGCCTTGTCGATCGCCGTCTGCGCCATCTTCTCGTCTTCGATCGCGCGGTCGAGGGAGATGCGCAGTGCGCCCTCGTCGCGGGCGGCCTGGTCGGCGGTCAGCTTCAAGCGGTCCAGGTCCTGCTGACTGATCAGGCCCGCGCGCTCGTTGCGTTCGACGTCGCGCCGCGCTTGCTCGTGGGTCAGCTTGGCGCGCTCCAGGCGCTCGAGCGCCTCCTCCCGCGCCAGGCCCAGGAGCGGCACGTTCTGCTGCGCCTCGCGCAGGCCGATGCGTGCCTCGTCGAGCATGACCTGCGCCTCACGCTGGTCGAGCACCGCCAGGACCTGTCCCGCCTCGACCACGTCGCCCTCCTCGACGCGCACCTCCGTCACGACGCCGCTCGCGCGGGGGAAAATGGAGATCTCCTTCTCGGACTCGACGTTGGTCGTCGTGCTGAGGGTGCGCACCATTTCACGCATGCCGACCGGCACGGTGCGCACCCGCGTGGGCTCGCGCTGGGTCACGCCGCCGGCGAAGCTGGGGGAGGCGTCCTCCTCTCCGCCCGAACAGGCGGCGGCGGCGAGGCACAGGGCCAGGAACAGGCTGTACCGCGGAGCGGAGCCCGCGCGAGGTACGGGGCGCTGCATGATGCGCGTGCAGACGGTCATCGATGAACACAGGGGGTCTGGGCGCGGAGCGGGCCGCGCGTGAGCAGGCTGGACGGAGCAGAAGGCTTGGCGTCGACAGGGGCGGGCGGCGGCTACACTGCCGACATGCGCAGCCCCGAAGAGGCCATTCGTGACATTCTCACCCAGGTGGAGCCGTCGGGGCACGTCGAAGACGTGCGTCTTCTGGACGCCCTCGGCCGGGTGCTGGCCGAGGATGTCGCCTCCGACGTCGACCTGCCCCCGTTTCAGAAGAGTGCGATGGATGGCTTTGCCGTGCACAGCGCCGACTTCGCCGTGGGCGCGGACGAGGGCAGCTTGCTGTCGACGGTCGGAGAATCCCGCGCTGGAGCGCCCTTTTCGGGGTCGGTGCCCCTCGGGTCGTGTGTGGCGATCTATACGGGGGCCGAGGTCCCAGCGGATTGCGACGCCGTCGTGATGGTGGAAAAGAGCGTCGCAGAGGGCAGCGGAATCCGGCTCCACGACGCGCCAGGACAGGGGCAAAACATTTGTAACCGGGGCGAGGACCTCGCGCGTGGAGCCCGCGTGTTCCCCCGCGGTCGGCGCATCTCCTCGACCGATCTCTCGGTGCTGGCCGCGGTGGGCGCCCAACCGGTGCGGGTCTTTCGTCGCCCGCGGGTCGCCGTGCTCACCACCGGAGACGAGCTGGTCGAGGCCGATCAGAGCCCTGGAGCGGGGCAGATTCGAGAGGGCAACACCCTGCACCTGGCGGCCCTCGCGCGGCTGGCGGGCGCCGAGGTGCTCGAGGTCGGCATCGTGCGCGACGATCCGGAAGAGCTGCGCGCGCGCTTCGGCCACGCCCTCGACACCTGTGATGCCGTGATCACCACCGGGGGCGTCAGCATGGGCAAGTACGACCTGGTGGCCGAGGCCTTCCAGGAGCTGGGGGTCGAGGAGGTGTTCCACAAGGTGGCCATCAAACCCGGCAAGCCCATCTGGTTCGGGATGCGCGGGACCACCCCCGTGTTCGCCCTGCCGGGCAATCCCGTTTCATGTCTTCTGGACCACGAGGTCTTCGTGCGCCCCGCCCTGGGCAAGCTCGGCGGGCTCGACCCCGAGCGCTGGCACGCGCCGCTGCACCGCGGGCGCTGGGAGGGGGGGCCGGTGCGCCCCAACCCGCGCCAGCAGAACCTGCCCGTGACCCTGGACCAGGACGAGCTCGGCGTGACCCTGCTGCGCCCCCTCGCCTGGCGCAGCTCCGCCGACATCGTCGGCCTGAGCGCGGCCCAGGGGATGGCGATCGTTCCGCCCGGGGAGGCCCCGGGGCCCGGGGCCCTGCTCGACTGGCGTGCCCTGGACGAGCGATGAGCGCGGAGCTCGGTTTCCGTGCCCGCTTCGCCGGGGCGTGCGCGACCTGGGCGCTGATCGTCCTGGCCCAGCCCGGGCTGCTGTCGACGGACGGGCTCGGTTTCCTGGCGCCCCTGGCGCTGGTGCCCTGGGCCCTCGTCGCCCACCGACCCGGGCGCCGTGCCTTCCTGGCCGAGTGGCTCGCGGCGGCCCTGGGCCTGGTCGGGATGACCCTCTGGATGCGCCACCTGCTGCCCTTCCTGGTGCCGTTCCTCGGCCTCGTTCCCGGGCTGTGGATCGGCCTCGGCGGGCTCTGCCTGCGCGTCCTGGCGCGGCGCTTCTCCCTGGCCCTGGCCGTGCCCGCCGCGTGGATGCTGGCCGAGTTCCTGCGCTGGGGGCTGCCCGAGCCCGCGACCTTCGGCTGGTGGCGCCTCGGGTTCCTGACCCACGACCTCGGCCCCCTGGCCGGTTCCGCGCGGGTGTTCGGGGTCTGGGGGCTGTCGTACGTGTGCGCCGCGTGCGCCGGCGGGCTGGCGGGGGCGATCGCGCGGCCCGAGCGGCGCGGGCGCGAGCTGGTCCTGGGCCTGGCGCCCCTCGGGCTGGCGCTCGGCGCCGGGCTGCTCTCGTCCGCGCCCGAGACGTTGCCCGGCCCGCGCCTGCTCCTGGTGCAGCCGGGAATCGAGCAGGAGCTGCGCTCGTTCAGCCGCGATCCCTTCCACGACTTCTACGTCGACGCCACGAACCTGACGGTGGAGGCCCTGGCCGCCGAACCCGAGGCGCCGGATCTGGTCTGCTGGGGCGAGGTCCTGCTGGTCGCGCCGGTGGTGACGCCCGCGGCCCTGGCGGCGGCCCGGGCCGGGGCGCGCCCGCCCGCGTGGACCGGCCGCAGCTTCGACCTCGAGGACTTCGAGCTCTCCGCCCAGGACGCCCCGGCCCTGGTCGAGGGCGTGTACTTCGGGCAGCGCGAGCCGCTGGAGCCCTACCGCTCCCTGTTCGAGGGCGTCGACGCCGACTGGGCCCGCGGGGCCCTCGCCGGGAGGGGCATCCTGCCCGCGGGCACCGCCTTCCTGAGCGGCGCGGCCGTCACGGTCGCGCGGGACGGCGAGCTGCGCCGACAGAACGCCCTGGCCCTCTGGGACGCCCAGGGGGAGCTC
>JAJFFA010000752.1 GCA_021776885.1 Planctomycetota bacterium | reverse complement strand
CCGCGTCGTAGGCGTAGGTCGTCGAGTTGCCCCGCGGATCGATCTGCACGCTGCGGCGACCAGCGGTGTCGTAGAGGGTCGCCGTCGCGTGGTTGTTGTCGTCGGTGACGAGGGCGAGGTCTGAGCGGTCCGTGTAGTCGTAGGTCGTGGTCGAGAGGCCGTCGCCGATCGGGGCGCCGGCCGGGGTCGAGTAGTCGAAGAACGACCGGTCGACCTGGGTGACGCGGTCAAGGGGGTCGTAGGCGCTCGCCGTTTCTGCCAGACGGCGGTTGCCGGCGCTGCCGGGGACGTCGTCGAGTTCGCCTTCGATCAACACCTGGAGAGCGTTGCCGTTGGGGTCGTAGTGGGTCCTCGTGACGTTGCCCATCGGGTCGACGGCGCGGAGCGTGCGGCCGAAGGCGTCGAAGGTGTGGGTCGAGACGTGCTCGGAGGCTGAGCCCTTGCCCTCGATCGTGCGGATCGGCCAGCGGTTACCGTCGTAATCCACCTGCGTGACGGACTGCACGGCCGCGCCCGGCGCGCGGATGACCTGGTAGGGAAGGTCGCGCTCGTCGTAGCGGCGCTCGACCACGTTGTCCGGGTCGGAGCCGGCCGTGGCCTCGCCCTTGTGGATGAATGTCTGGTTGCGGTTGGCGTCGTACTCGAAGCGGGTCACGACGAACGCGTTCGTGTTCAGGGTTGAGCCGTTACGCACGCTGTTCGGGACCTGGGTCGGGAGCTCCTCCTCGTAGGTCGCGGTGAGGTGGTCCAACGTCTCGTACTCGAGGATCGTCGTGATGTGGGTGTCGGCAGGGTCGGTCTGCCCGTTCTCGTCCACGTTCTCGACATCGATGCGCACGACGTTGCCGTTCGCGTCGTAGAAGTAGTCCTTGCCGTAGCGCCGAGTGATCGCGCCAAGGGCGACGAGGGGCGAGAGTTCGCGCACGACCTGGTCCCGGGCGTTGTAGGTGAAGAGCCTGTCGTCGCCGCCCGGGTCTACCTCGCGCAGGACACGGCCGAGCGCGTCGTACTCGTAGCTCGTCGTCAGCTCGAAGCCGGTGCCGTTCGGGTGGCCCGGGATTGTCACATCCTCGACCATCGACTGCATGTAGCCGCGTTGCACGCCGAAGGTGTAGTAGCCGTACTCGTCTCGCTGGCGGTGGCTCGAGCCGTTGTCCGGCCAGACGTGCGCTGTCATTTGGCCGAAGCCGTTGTACTCCCACTCCTCGACGATGGTCGGAATGCGGTAGGTCGTCCGTAGGCGGTTACCGCGGGTGTCGTACTCGTGGCTCGTCAGGTTGCCGCGCGGGTCCGTGTAGGTCTCGAGCCAGTCGCTGCCGCAGCAGCCCCCGGCGTTCGCCAAATAGGTGAAGGCTTCGACCAGCTCCGTCTGGTCGCCGACGTTGGCGTAGGTTCCCTGGAGGCGGCGGATCTCACGCAGGTTTCCGCGCAGGCGCGGTTCGGCCGACGGGTCCAGCTCGCTTTCCCAAACGTACTCCGTGCGGGTCCCGTTCGGGTCAGTGCGGCGGACCAGGAGGGAGTCCACGTTCCAGGCGTAGGTCGTCGCGTGGAAGAGTGGCTGGCCGGTTCCGTGCAGCGGCGCGAAGGGCCGGTTCGACGTCAGGGTCGTCGGCAGATCGGGGTCCGCGCGACCCGTGTACATGCGCTTCGCGACCAGCCGGTTGCGGAAGTCGTAGTCGTACTCGCGGACGTTACCGACTCGGTCGTTGACGACGACGATGCGGATCGCGTTGCGGTTGTCGAAGGTCGGAACGACCGGGACGTGGTAGATGTCCACGTTGTCGCCCTCGTCGCCCCAACGCTGGCGAATGACGCGGTCGAAGTCACGGTTCTGGTGGTCCGTCGTCGAGTGATACGTGTTCTCGAGGTAGACCTGTCCCTTGGGGTCGCGGATCGTCAGGAGGTTGTGGTCGAGGGCGGGATCGCCCGTGTCCTTGCTGTAGGTGAAGACCGTCGTCAGGCCGTTCGGGAAGTCGTTCTGGGTCGGTGTGCCGATCACCGCCGGGCTCGTCATCGACTTCAGGTCTCCGGCGGAGCCGCCCGCGTCCGCCGACTCGTAGTAGGCGTAGGTCCATTGGCGGCCGGTGAAGTCTGTCACGGACTCGATGTACCCGTCCGCGTTGTAGGCGAACGTGACGTCGCGGTCCAAGGTGTCGGTCACGCTCTCGAGGCGGCCGGACGGGTCGTAGTTGGCCCGCAGGCGGTTGCCGTTGCGGTCCTCGACGCTGGCGATCTTGCCCGAGATCGAGCTGCCATCGACCCGATGGAAGCGCCAGACGCTTCGGTCTGGGAAGAGCACGCTGTAAGTGCCGTCCGGCTCGCGGTCGATCCGGCGAAAGAACTCCTCGCGGCACCAACCGCCCGTGGGTTCGGGCTCGTAGAGGTCCTCGCGGCCGTTGCCCTCGCGGAGAACGACGTCCGTGCCGGAGCGACGGAGCGAGGCGTTCCAGTTGAAGTCCCAGCCGTAGCCGAAGGCGCTCTCGGGTCCAGAGGTGGAAGCGCGCTTCGAGAGGTAGGTCCGTTGGAGCAGGAAGTCAGGACCGCGCCCACGAATCCGCACGTCGTCTTCGGCGGTCACGAACTCCCCAGTGGGGTAGATCACAGGATGGGTCTCCGGGCCCTCGGAGAGGGGGCCCGCCGACTGTGGTGGCGTGCCAGCGGAACCGATCGGGAGGCAGCATGTGTTCGGCGGACAAGGAGGCGGCGGCACGTCCGTCCCCTCGGGCGGGATTCCGCATATGACCGTCACGTCGTAGCTGGGCGGAGAGTAGTACGGATCCCCGCCACTGCCACCGCCGCCGCCCCCCCCCGGGGGGAACCCTCCGACCACGCCTCCGCCGCCACAGTCATCAACCGGATAGCGGAAGTAGATGGGCGTCCAGTAGTAGCGCTCGACTCCGCAGAAGATGTAGTGACTCAGGCCCCAGTTCACCTGCGCGCTGCAGTCGACGCCCCCACCTGCCGCGCGTTCCGGAAGGCGAGTGATCTGAATCGGGATGTCGATGTCTTGCTGCGCCCCGAGATCACCGATCGTCGGGTCGATCAGAGGCTCCATCAAGTAGCCGGGAACCGCACTGGTCACGAGCTCGACGCCAAGTGCGGCGATCAGGCCCTCGTTCCTTACGTTGACTAGTACTACGTCGCCCGAGTTGACATCGTCGAGGTCGAGGAGTGTCGGGGTCACTCGAAGCTTCGGCACGGGCACGAAGGTCTCGAAGACCGCAGTGATCGTGATCTCGTACACGTCCTCGAAGTCGACCGGGATCACGGTCCACTCGTAGGTCACGGCCCGACGAGGGACGAACGCATTGGAGAGAGTCTCGACTCCGGGACCGACACGAACGATCGAGGTCAAGGTCCCGTGGGTGGGCTCGGTCACGACCATGCGGTAGTAGCCCTCGGGGATGTCCTCGAAGCGCAGGGCCGCCGAGCTGCTGAACGTCGTAGCCGAGAAATCCAGATCGACGCCGTTCGGCTTCGTCAGCTCGACGGTGGCGCCCATCACGAGCGGTCCGGCACTGGGATCCACCGCGGTGCCGTCCTCGGCGTAGTAGGTGAACTCGTCCTCGACCCTGACCGACAGGGTTCCGGTACGGTTGGAGGTCGCGACATAGCGGAAGGGGATCGTCCTTTTCAGCACCGCCCCGCCCTCCTCGAACACGCGGACCGATCCTCCGATCACCGTGTCCACCGGGACGCAGGAGTTCGGAAGCAGGCTGATCTCGATCGCGGTCACGCCGCCCGGCATCAGGTTGCCCACGTTTCGAGGCGTGATCAGGTTGACCATGCAGGGGACGTTCGGATCGTCCGGGTTGCCGCAGGCGGGGTTCGGGATGCAGTCCACTTCGACCGTGACGTCCAGCGCGATCGCGTCGCCGTCGTTGTGAAGCACGAACTGCGCGACGGACTGCCCGCCGATCTCCATCGTGGCGTCGACGTTGGCGGGGATCGAGACGAGCGCCGACTCGAGCGGCGTCACCCGAGTGTTCCATTGTGACGAGGTCGCCACCTCTGGGGTCCCAGCTACCGGAAGCGAGAACTGGAACCGGAACGAGTCGATCTCGAGCGGCGGGGCCACGTCCGTCGCCGTGAGCTCGAAAGTCACGGGAGCAGAAGCGCGCGGACCGAGCAAAGTCGGTGCGACGAGGCTGGAGAGGGTCAGGTAGCGCGGAAGCGGCGCGTCGAGCGAGACGGCGATCTCGTCGCCCGAGCCTTGCGCTCCGCCCACCGGAGTATCACCCAGGTTTCGCAACAGGAGCTGCTCGACCAGCGTCTCGCTCGGCTTGATGTTCCGGTACACGACGGGTGTGTTGACCCGCAGCCCGAACAGCGTGTACTGCGGGGGCGACGCTGGCGCGACATCCTCGAGCACGGCCGGGTGGTCCGCGTAGGCCGTAAAGAGCCCCGACGTGCCGACAACCGGAGTGTGGTCGTACTGGAAGTCCCCGGAAGCGTCCGTCATCGTCGTGAAGACGCGCCTGGCGCCAGCGCCGACGATCCGGATCGAGACCTCGACATCCGGAACCGGCTGACCTGTGACCCGGTCGAGCGCTTGACCAGTGAACGGGATCGATACCCCACCCGCCTGCGACGGACTCAGCCCCTCGACGAAGTCGGTGAAGAGCGTCGCGGTGTAGCTCGGAGCGACGACGTTGATCGGCAGCAGGAAGCTGTTGTTCGCGTCGTCGGCCTCCTCGATGGCGGCGCCCGTGTCCGACTCGACGATCAGGAAGTAGGTGCCCGGCGTCGGGGGCAGCGCGAGCGAGCCCGTCTGGATGTACGACTGCCCCGGCGCACGCGCCCCCGAAAAGCCTCCCGAATCACGAAGCTCGCCCCGATCCGGAGTCATGTCGTCCGAGAGATACAGTCGGTCCACCCAGGTTCCGTTGGCCGAGCCGTCGGAGTCGGTGTTCGTCACTTCCCACAACACCGTCATCGGGTTGTCGATGTGATACGGCGCGTCGGGCGTGAGCACCTCGAGGCGCGTGACCTCGAGGTCCGGCTTGTCGGGCTGGAAGACGAGGGTCGGAGCGCCTGCGACGCGCGCGTTGTTCGTGCTGACCTCCTCCTCGTTGATCGTGTCGGCTACGACGATGATCCAGTGATCGCCGTTCAGGCCCGCGGGGATGGGGACGTCCAGCGTCTGCGTGTAGCTCTCGCCTGGCGCGAGGTCGCCGGCGTTGAGGAACGCGCCGAGGTCGTGGTCATTGCCCAGGACGGGGTCGTCCGAGAGGTAGACGTGGTCCTGCCATGCACTGGTGGTCTCCTGCGTCGCTCGCGTCCCGACATTCCTGATGGTCCAGCTCACCGGAGCGAGCTCGCCATCCTCGGCGACGCCGGGAGGAGCGAGGACCGCCACACTCAGGTCGGGCCGGGGAAAGGCCGTAACGAAGAGTTGCTCGGACGCACGGACGCAGTTCGGTCCAGCACCCAGCTCGAGCACTTCGTCGGTCAGGTCCGCGCAGACGAAGAGGTAGTAGGGCCCGCTGGCACTCACGGGCACCGTCACGTTCCGCGTCTCGGTGTAGGATCCTCCGACCGGCAAGTCGCGTGAATGGGCAAAGGGCGTCAACGCGATGTTGTCGCCAGTCGTGGTCGGGTTGTCGTCGACGGAGAGAAAGACCGCGTCGGCCCAGGGGGCTCTCGCCGTCGACCCGCCGATGTTCGAGATCGTCCACGAGACCGCGATCGGGTCGTTCGCGATGGCCGTCGTGGGCGAACTCTCGATCGCGGTGGCGAGGTCCGCCGCGGGGGTGAAGACAGAGACCTCACGCGACACGGCATCGAGCACGACCCCGCCGCCCATGCCTCCCGCCCGGACCGCGACCTCGCGCGAGACGACGTCCACGACCGGGAAGCTCATCGCGCCGATGCCGACGGAGACCTCCCTCGAGACGACATCGACGGGGTCGAAGCTCATCGACCCGGCGCGGAGTGACACCTCGCGCGAGACGACGTCGACGGGCGGTGAGTCCGGCACCTGTGCGCTCACCGAGACCTCCCGAGAGACGACATCGACGGGGTCCTGGGTCGCGCGCGCCAGGGACATGGCGAGAGCGACGGCGGCACCGGCCATCACGGCGTGGTGAGCTGAGGGCATCTGTGTTCCCCTGGTGGTCGCCGGTCAGGGCGCCATCGTCGGGTGCACGGCCCTCGCTTGGAGCGCCGTGTACCCGTCAGCCAGTGTCACGTTCGCCGTCACTCGAGCCTGGTTGCTCGGCCCGCCGGTGACTGCCAGTGGATTGGTCACGCCGTCAGTGATGAGGAGCTCCTCCGCCGGACCGAACGCCTGGACCACGCGAAGGTAGACCATCCAATCCAGGGGGACGCCTTCGGTCTCGATGACGATGGGGACAGGCCCGCTCGCGGGAAGCATCACGTCAGTCGGTCCACCAAACCCGATTCCAACGCGTGGATCTAGGGGTGCCATAGCACTCCCGATCATGACGATTCGACACACTGGCGATCCCACCGGCGGGAACACCTCGCGCGGCGCGCCAAGGCTCGCGATGGGGACTGTCGACCCCTCGAGGGGATCGGAGTTGTTTCGCTCAATGCGAACTCGTCCGACGGCCCCACGGAACCGTGGGAAAGTCCCACCAGTGGC
Organism: Planctomycetota bacterium; assembly: GCA_021776885.1. Lineage (GTDB taxonomy): Bacteria > Planctomycetota > UBA1135 > UBA1135 > JAJFFA01. Next base: position 117 of record JAJFFA010000752.1, on the reverse strand, counting down.
TTGAAGGCTCGATCCTGCGTCCAACAAGATCACGTCGGAAATGAGGCGAATCGCACCTCCGCTCCCGCCACCGCCGTCGTTGGTAGAATTGCCGCCCGCCCCCCCAACACATCGAAC
>JAJFFA010000751.1 GCA_021776885.1 Planctomycetota bacterium | reverse complement strand
GCTGTTGATGCGCATCACGACCTCGGGAAGGGTCGGGATGTTGATCTTGCCGTTGAAGAGCTTGCGTAGCGCAGCTTGCGAGCTGTTGGGTCTTTCTTCCATGTTCCGTGTCTGGGGTTCGGAGCGGACCGGAACGTGGGTATCGAGCGCGGAGGGGCCGGCGCCTGAGCCTGCGCGCAGATTTGGACGCCGGACGGATGTTGCATTGGACTCAAGAGTGGCTCGCTCCGATCCCGACGAGAGGGGACCTGGCAGCGCCTGGCACGCCGTGCCTGCGCACCCTCTCCCCCAAGACTTCGCCGCGATGCTCCATTCCAGGACTGCCGCCTGCCTGCTGGTCGTGCTCTCCGCCTCGGCCCTGGCTCTATCCTTTACGTTCGCCCAGCGCGCTGGCAGCCCGGTCGAGGCCGGAACCGCCGTCCGCATGGACGTCGACGGCCTGCTGCAGGGCTCGCGCCTGGCCTTCGAGGCGCGTGTCGTCTCGGCCGTTCCGGTCAAGCTTCCGAACGGGCGCATCGCCACGGACTACCGCTTCCGCGTCTCGCGCACCTTCTGGGGCGACGAGCGCGTGCTGCGCAGCGTGCGTCTTCCGGGCGGCGTGCTGCCTGAGGGCAGGGGCATGCTGGTGCCCGGCCTGACCCATCCGGTGGTGGGGGAGGACACGCTCTTGTTCCTGGCCGGGGACGAGGAGGGCGGCATCCACGTGCCCGTGGGCCTGTCCCAGGGCCGCTTCCGGATCCTGACGGGCCCGCGCGGTGAGCGCCTGGCCGTGCGCGACCACGGCCCCCTTGCGCTGGTCGACCCCGGCCGCGTGCGCGAGGCCGATGGCACCCACGTCTTCGAGTACGCAGACCTCCTCGCCCGCATCGAGAGCGCCGTCAACCGGCGCCGAGCCCTCGCACCCGCCCAAGGGCGCTAGTCCCCGGACCCGGCTGAAAGCACTCCCCATGCGACGTCCCTGGATCTACACCACCCTCGCCCTCGCGCTCGGCAGCGCCTGGCTCGGCGCCCACGTGCGCCTCGAGTACTCGGCCACGGGCCAGAAGCTCTACTGGCCCAGCCCGGGCGGCATCCCGATCGTGATCAACTCCGATGGCTCCGCGGACATCCCGGATCCGTCGGACGAGCTGGCCGTGCGCTCGGGCCTGACCACCTGGAACAACGTCCCGGGCACCACGGCGAGCTTCGCGAGCCCCAGCCTCTCGACCCGCACGGACTGGGAGACCGAGAGCGTGCGCCTGGTGCTGTTCGACGAGAACAACAGCTCGGGCTTCTTCCCCAACGGCTCCGGGATCGTCGCGATCACGCCGGTGCTGTTCTTCACCACGGGGCAGATCATCGACGCCGACGTGCTCTACAACGGGCGCCAGTTCCAGTTCACCACCGAGGGCTCCCCCGGCCGCTTCGACGTCGAGGACGTGGGCACCCACGAGCTCGGGCACCTCTTGGGCCTCGACCACACGGGCTGGGCCGGCGGGACCATGTTCCCCTTCGTGGATCCGACGGTGATCCTGCACCGCAGCCTGTCCCTGGACGAGGTGCGTGGCCTGCAGCACGTCTACCCCAGCGGCAGCTACGGCCGCATCACGGGGGTGGTCGAGCGCGCCTCTGACTCCTCGCCCGTCTCCGGCGCCCACATCGTCGCCGTCGACTCGAGCGGCCGCACCGCCGCGGCGCGCATCTCGAACGGCTCGGGTGGCTTCTCCCTGGAGTCCCTGGCCAGCGACACCTACACGGTCTACGCGACGCCCTGGGAGGGGCCGGTGAGTGCCGCCAACCTGGGCACTCAGACACTGATCCAGACCGACTTCGAGTCGACCCTCTTCGGCAGCATCGCGGTGACGGCGGGCCAGGCGGTCAGCCTGGGCACCGTGCAGGTCGGCGCCGACGTCAGCACCTCCCTGGGCCGCACGACGGACATCCTGCCCCTGCGCGCCGTGGCCGGCTCGTCGACCAACCTGGTCCTGCGCGGGACCGGGCTGAGTGCGGGCAGCACCCTGACTCCCAGTGACCCGGCCGTGACGATCAACGTCACCTCCTGGAGCGGCTCGATGGTCAGCTTCAGCGCGACCGTGCCCGCTGGCGCGATCCCCGGTCACGTCGGCCTCACGGCGACGGACGCGTCGGGCAACACCTCGATCCTGCCCGCAGCCCTCGAGATCACGCCGGTGGATCCGACCGTGAACCAGATCGTGCCGGCCACGATCAACGAGGACGGTGGCACGGCGCTGACGATCAGCGGCACGGACTTCCAGCCCGGGTCGCGGGTGATCATCGGTGATCAGATCTACATCGATGGCGCGGGCGCGACGGTCACCCCGACCCAGATCACCCTGACCGCAGCGGCGACCCTGGTCGGCCTGCACGACGTGGTGGTGATCGGCCCCTCGGGGGTCGAAGGCCGCCTGAACAACGGCATGATCGTCAGCGGCGAGGTCTTCGCCTTCCCCGCGGGGGGCATGATCTCGGGCGGCACCCAGGTCACGCTCAGCGGGGCCAGCTTCGCCGGGGCGACCTACACGGTGACCATCGATGCGGTGCCCCAGGCGGGCGTGGTCGCCGACGGACCGACCCTGACCTTCAGCACCCAGCCCGTGGTCAACCCCGGCACGGGCATGATCGAGGTGCTGGCCAACGGTACCCCCGTGGCGACCGGCGCCTTCACCTATGCGGACAAGCCGGACCCGACCGTCGTCGGGGTCGACCCGAACGACGACTCGGAGCGCGGCGGGAAGACGGTCAGCATCAGCGGCACGAACTTCACGCCCCAGACCACGGTCTACTTCGGCGCGGACGCCGAGACGGGTGCCGGCGGCGCCCAGTCCGGAGCGGTGGTCTTCGTCGACGCCAGCCTGGTGCGCGCCGTCGTGCCGGCCTTCTCGCCCGGCCTGCGCTCGATCCTGGTGCGCGAGTCGGATTCGGGCCAGGGCGACGTCCTGCCGGATGCCTTCACGTACAAGGCGATCCCCCAGAGCAGCGGAGGCGGCTGCGCCGCGGGCCTGACCCAGAGCGCCCCCAGCTGGCGCACGGTGTCCTCGAACTCGGCCTGGATCCTGGTGCTGTTCGCCCTCCTGGGCCTGCGCGCACGCCGCCTGAGCCCGTCCGTGGCGTAGAATGCGCGCGCCATGCCGCGCGCCCACCACCACCGTCCTGCCCTGGTCTTCGACATCGAGGTCGCCGGCTTCCCGTGGGAGGACGTCGACGAGATCACGCGCGGCTATCTCCTGGCCCGCGAGAAGGATCCCGAGCGGCGAGACGCCCTGCCCGAGCGCACGGCCCTCGCTCCGGGGCTGGGCAAGGTGATCGCCATCGGGCTGTGGAAGCTCGAGCCCGATGCCGAGGACGACTCGGGCATGATCCTGCTCGAAGGCGAGGCGCAGGAGGCCCACGAGTGGGAGCGCGTGCCGCGCTCGCAGATCATCCGCGGTGACGAGCGCGCGGTGCTCGAGACCTTCTGGAAGATCGTGGCCAAGCGCGACCGCACCCTCGTGTCCTACAACGGCCGTGGCTACGACGGCCCGATGCTGACCATCCGCTCCGCCCAGCTCGGCGTGACGCCGACGCGGAACCTGGTTCCGTACCGCTATGCGATCGACGACCACTGCGATCTGCTGGACGTGCTGATCTTCCAGGGCGCGACGCGCGACCGCTACTCCCTCGACTACTGGTGCCGGCGCTTCGACGTCGAGTCCCCCAAGGGCTCGATCGATGGCAGCCAGGTGGCGCGTGCCTACCGCGACGGGCGCATCGACGAGATCGGCGAGTACTGCCTGCG
>JAJFFA010000076.1 GCA_021776885.1 Planctomycetota bacterium | reverse complement strand
GGTCGTCCTGCGCGGGCTGGACGGACAGGACCGTACGATCGGCACGACCTTCTGCAGCGCCGCCCCGAACTCCGCCGGGCCGGGAGCGCGCTTGAGCGCGCTGGGCAGCCAGCGCGTCGCGGACGCGGACGTGACCCTGCTCGTCGAGGCGCTTCCGCCCGGTGTTCCGGGCCTGTACTTCTTCGGCCCCCTGCGCATCGACGTGCCCTTCGGAGACGGTCGACGCTGCGTCGGCGGAGCGACCCGTCGCGTCCATCCGCTCGTCTTCTCCGGCCCCGCCGGAGGCCAGCCCGTGGGCACGGCCCAGCGCAGCCTCGACTTCGGCGCGCCCTACGCCGCGCTCCTGGCCCCGGGGTCGCGTCTATCGTTCCAGCTCTGGTACCGCGACTCCGCGGGGCCCGGAGGCACCGGTTTCAACTCCAGCGATGCCCTGGAGATCGCGTTCCGCTAACGGACCCCAAGCCCCATGAAGCACCCCAGCCGACTGCTGACTCTCGCCCTGCTCCCGCTCTCCCTGCTGACCCTCGGCTCAGCGCCGGCCGCGGCGCAAGGGTCCTGGTCCGCGGACTTCGCGCGCCCCGGCCTGCTGGGGCGGGTCTTCGCCCTGGGCACCTACCAGGGCGAGCTCGTCGCGGGCGGTCTCGGGCTCGAGGCCACGGGCGACTCCAACCTGGGCCTGGTCGCCCGCTTCGACGGCAGCCACTGGCAGCGCCTCCCCGGCGGTCCGTCGAGTGGCTCGCCGAACCAGGTGCGCGCCCTGCACGAGTGGCAGGGCGAGCTCTACATGGGCGGGCAGTTCCACTCGGCCAACGGCCAGGTCGTGAACGACATCGCGCGCTGGGACGGCAACGCCTGGAGCGACGTCGGCGGCGGGGTCAGCGGCAACGTGTGGTCCATGGCGGTCTTCCGCGGCGAGCTGATCGTGGGCGGCGAGTTTCCCACGGCCGGGGGCACGAGCGTCAACAGCATCGCCGCCTGGAACGGCAGCACCTGGCGCTCCCTCGCCGGGGGCATGCCCCAGGGCCTGGTGCGCACGCTGGCCGTGGGGGCGGACGACCGGCTCTACGCCGCCGGCGCCTTCGACACGGCCGGTGGAGTGACGGCGAACAGCATCGCCGTCTGGGATGGCAGCAGCTGGTCGCCCCTGGGCAGCGGCTTCCCCTTGCCGCTCAACGCGACGATCTGGGACCTGGCGTTCTTCGGCGGATCGCTCTACGCCTGCGGCAACACGGACCTGGTCCCCGGCGGCGCGTCCAACGAGAAGGTCGCGCGCTGGACCGGATCCAGCTGGGTGTCCGCGGGCGTCTTCCCCGACACCTCGATCGGCACGTCCGTCTACGCCCTGCTCACGGACAGCGGCGGGCTGTACGCCGCGGGCAACTTCGCCGAGGCGGACGGGACGTTCGTCGAGAGCATCGCGCGCTTCGACGGCGCCAGCTGGACCTTCGTCGGAGGCGTCAGCGGATCGGGCCAGATCACGACCGTCTTCGACCTCATCGCGCACCAGGGCAAGCTGATCAGCGGCGGTGAGTTCACCCGCGCGGGCTTCAGCTTCGGTCCCGGACAGGCCACGATCACGCACAGCATCGCGAGCTACGACGGCAGCGCCTGGAGCGGGCTGGGCACGGGCCTGGGCCTCAACGCGCAGACCCGCGACGGCGTGCTCTGGAACGACCGGCCGGTGGTCGCGGGCAGCTTCGACGAGGCCGGTGGCGAGGTGGTCGGCGGACTGGTCCAATTCGACGGCAGCCAGTGGCGCTCCCTGGGGTCCTTCGGCGGCGGGCGCGTGAACAGCGTCACCGTCATCGGCGCCGACCTGTATGCGGGCGGGGACTTCAGCTCCGTCGACGGCCAGCCCATCGCCGGCGTGGCGCGCTTCGACGGGGTCCAGTGGAGCGGCTTCGGTTCCGGCACCGAGGGCTCGGCCGTGGCCGAGTACCAGGGACAGCTCTACGCGGGCGGACTGGGCGGGGTCCGGCGCTGGAACGGCTCGTCCTGGGAGATGTTCGCGCCGCAGCTCTTCGGCTTCGTCTACGACCTGCACGTGCACGCCGGCGTGCTGTACATCGGTGGCTCCATGGCGGGTTCGAACCACCTCGTCTCCTGGGACGGCACGACCCAGCAGACCGTCGCGGGCAGTGGCACGAACGGCTCGGTGTACACGCTGCACTCGTTCCAGGGCGACCTCCTGGTGGGCGGCGTGTTCAGCCAGGCGGGGGGCGTCGCCGCGCAGACCCTCGCGCGCTGGGACGGCACCTCGTTCCAGCCCTTCGGCAACCTGACCGGGACCCAGGTCGACTCCCTGACCCTGTTCCAGGGCGAGCTGCACGCGGGGGGCAACCTGTTCGTCCCCGGCTTCCCGCCCGAGAAGTACATCGCGCGCTGGGACGGTTCTGGCTGGCAGCCCCTCGCGGGCGGGCTGCAGGGCTACGTCGGAGCCTTGATGCCCGACGAGACCCGCGGCCAGCTCTGGGTCACGGGCCTGTTCGGCGAGACGGACGGGCTGCCCGCCTGGCACGTCGGGCGCTGGGACAACGGCCCCGCCGAGCTGGGGGATCGCTTCTGCGACGCCTCGCCCAACTCCACGGGGGCCGGGGCCACGCTGCACGCGACGGGTAGCGTGCTGGTCGCCCAGAACCAGCTGCAGCTGCGTTCCGAGTCCCTGCCTCCGGGCACATCGGGGCTCTTCTTCTACGGCACCCAGCGCATCCAGGTTCCCTTCGGCGAGGGCCTGCGCTGCGCAGGTGGAACGACGCGGCGCCTGCAGCCCCCCGGGGCCAGTGACGCCAGCGGAGTCGCCCAGCGCACCCTCGACCTGGCCGCTCCGCCGGCGGTGGGGAGTGTCGTGCCGGGCGCCTTGCTCTCCTTCCAGTACTGGTACCGCGACCCCATGGGCGGCCCGAGCGGATTCAACAGCAGCGACGCGGTCGAGATCGCCTTCGAGTGAACACGGGGGGGGCGCCGCGTAGCGCGGGGCCTTACTCGGCGCGGAAGTCCTCGATCACGAGCTCCAGATTCGTCTCGCCGCGGAAGGTGTTCCAGCGCGGGGTGTAGACGATCGAGAGGGGCGCGCCCATGGCCAGCTCGTCCTGGCGCGCGGCCTTGCCGAAGGCCAGGGCCTTCAGCACGTGGGCGTCGCGGCGGATGCGCAGCAGGAGGTGCTCGCCGCCCTGTCCCACCGCCCGCGGGGGCTCCGCCAGGCGCACGTCCCGGGCCAGGAACAGGGGCTTCTCGTTGTCCTGGCCGAAGGGCTCGAGGCGGTCGAGTTCCTGCATCAACCGTGGGGTCATGGCCGGGAAGGGGAACTCGGCGTCGATGTCCAGGCTCGGGCCCGTGGGCGGCGACACGCCCAGCAGCTCCCGCGCCCGGGCACAGACCGCCTCGCGCAGGTCCTCGATGGCGTCGGCGCGCACCTCGCAGCCCGCTGCTTGTTCGTGGCCGCCGTAGCGTTGCATGTGCGCGGCTCCGCCGTGCATGGCCTCGAGGATGCTGAAGCCGGGTACGGAGCGCGCGCTGCCGCGGCCCTCCTCGCCGTCGAGCCCGATCACCAGCGCCGGGCGGCCGTAGCGGTCGACCAGGCGCGCGGCGATGATCCCGACCACGCCCGAGTGCCAGCCCTGGCCGGCGACGACGATCACCGGCCAACGCTCGGGGTCGTCGAAGCGCTCGGCGTCGGCCACGGCCAAGACGAGCAGCTCGCGCTCGATGCTGCGCCGCTCGAGGTTCGTGTCGTCGAGGCGCTTGGCCAGGCGCTTGGCCTCGCCCTCGTCCCGGGCCAGCAGCAGCTCGACCGCGTTCTGCGCGCTGCCCAGGCGGCCGGAGGCGTTGATGCGCGGCCCGACCTGGAAGCCGACGTCCTCGGCGTTGAGGCGCCGCCCGCCCAGGCCCGCGACCGCGAGCAGGGCCGCCAGGCCGGGGGTGCGCGTGTGCTCCAGGGCCTTGAGTCCGTAGCGCGCGAGGACGCGATTCTCGTCCACCAGGGGCACCACGTCGCACACGGTCGCCACCGCCACGTAGCCCATGGCGTCGACCAGGAACTCGCGCAGGTCGTCGCGCACGCGCGAGGCGCCGCTGACCTTCTGGCACAGCCCCCAGGCGAGCTTGAAGGCCACGGCGCCTCCGCACAGCTCGCGGAAGGGGTAGGTCGAGTCGGCCAGCTTGGGGTTCACCAGGGCCGTGGCCACGGGTAGCGCTCCCCGCGGCGGCTCGTGGTGGTCGGTGACGATGGTCTCGACGCCGGCCGCGGCCAGGGCTGCGATGGTCTCCGCGGCCGAGGTGCCGTTGTCGACGCTGATCACGATCTTCGCGCCGCACTCCCGCGCCCGCTCGAGGGAGTGGGGGCCGAAGGAGTAGCCGTCGGTCAGGCGGTTGGGAATGTGCCAGTGCACCTTTGCGCCGAGCAGGGTGAACAGGCGCACCAGGAGCGCCGTTCCGGTCACCCCGTCGACGTCGTAGTCGCCGTGGACCAGGATCGGCTCGCCGCCCTCGATGGCCCTCAGCAGGCGCTCGGTGGCCGCCTCCATGCCCGGCAACAGGAAGGGGTCGTGCAGGCTCTTGAGGTGCGGCGCGAGGTGCACCCGCGCGCGCTCCGCGTCAGCGAACCCGCGCAGCACGAGCAGCCGCGCCAGCAGGGGATCGACGCCGATGGCGCGGGCCAGATCGGAGACCCGCTCGGGGTCGGCGGCGCGCAGGTTCCAGCGCGGCAGGGCCTTGGTGTGCGAGGTCGGCATGGGCGAGCGGGCGGGAGTGTAGCCCGCGGGCCCCCGCTCCGAGCCGGCCCAAGCCCGGCGAATCCAGCGCCTGCCCGGCGCGCGGACGTCAGGCCTGCTTCGCTGCCGGGTCCATGGGCACCCAGTGGGCCAGGATCGCCGCCAGCTGATCCGGATCCACGGGTTTCGGGACCAGGTCGTCCATGTCCGCCTGCATGGCCCGCTCGCGGTCCTCCTCGGAGGCGCTGGCGGTGAAGGCCAGGATCGGCGTGCGCTGTCCGTCCTCCTCGCTGGCGCGGATGCGGCGCGTGACCTCGTAGCCGTCGATGCCCGGCAGGCCGCAGTCCATCAGGATCGCGTCGAAGGGCTCGCAGCCCGCGGCGTCCAGGGCCTCCTCGCCATCGATGGCGACCTCGGCCCGGTAGCCGAGCTTGCGGCACAGGTGCAGGGCGATGCGCCGGTTGAGGGCGCTGTCCTCCACGACCAGGAGGCGCGGCCGCAGGTCGTCCTCCTCGAGGGGCGCCGAGGGCAGCAGGGGCGGCGGCTCGACGTCGGCGCCCGGGACCGAGCTGCCCGGGGCGAAGACCACGGTGAACCAGAAGCAGCTGCCCTTCCCGGGCACGCTGGTGACGCCGACCTCGCCGTGCATCGCGTGGCACAGCTCACGGCACAAGGCCAGGCCCATGCCTGCGCCCCCGCCGCGGCCGGAGATCGCCCGGTCGCCGACCGAGAAGGGCTGGAAGACGTGCTCGATCTGCTCCGGGCCCATGCCCGTGCCCGTGTCCGTGACCTCGAAGCGCAGGCGCACGCCGGCGCTGTCCGCCTCGTCCAGCGAGGCCTCGAAGTGCACCGAGCCCTCGTCCGTGAAGCGGATTGCGTTGTCGAGCAGGTTGACCAGGATCTGGCGCAGGCGTCCCGGGTCGCCGCGCAGCTCCCGCGGCACACTCGCGTCGGCGGCGCAGGTCAGCTGCACCTCCTTGGCCCTGGCGTCGTCGGCGAACAGGCTCTCGACGTCGCGCATCACATCGCGCACGGTGAAGCGCGTGTCCTCGAGCTCGAACTCGCTGGCGTCGAGCCGCGCGTAGTCGAGGATGTCGCCGACGATCGTGTGCAGCGCCTCGCTGGCGCGGTGGATGGTGTCCGCCATCTCGCGCTGGCCCGGGTCGAGCTCACCCTGGCGCAGCAGCGCCGTGAAGCCGATGACCGAGTTGAGCGGCGTGCGCAGCTCGTGGCTCATGTTGGCCAGGAAGAGCGACTTGGCGTGTCCGGCGGCCTCGGCCTGACGCCGCGCGCGGTCGAGCTCGGCGTTCAGGTGCTCCTGGTCCGCGAGCTGCTTGGCGATGCGCCCGCGGGCGTGCTCGAGGGTGTGCGCCAGCTCCGCGATCTCGCGCGTGCGCGCCTTGGACTCGATGGGCGAGGCGTAGTCGCCGTCGCCCAGGCGTCGCGCGGACTCGGCCAGGAGCGACAGGGCGCGGGTGACGGAGAACGAGAGCAGGATGCAGCCGACGACGGCGTAGACGATCACGAACGCGGCCAGGGTCAGGCGCCGCGCGAGGCGCGCCCGGGCACCGGCCAGCAGGTCCGCGAGGGTCGCGTCCGCCGCGAGCAGCCCGACCACGTCGCCCTCCGAGCTGCGCAGGGGTGCGTAGGCCGAGATCCAGCTGTCCCGTGCGCGCGCGCGCTCGCCGCCGCTGACGCCGAGCATGCCCTCGAACAGCGCCGGGGCCATCTCGGGCACGTACTCGACCAGGCGCTCGACCGGGGGCACTCCGCCGGACGTCAGCACGATGCGCATCGCCCCCGGGTGGACCGCGTCGGGGCGGGCGCTGACGCGCTCGGCCGCGCGCGGCGCCAGGCTCAGGGTGTAGACCGGGCGGGCCAGGGCGCTCTGGCGCGCGCCCTGGATCAGGGGACGGGTCAGCTCGTCGATCCAGTCGCGGCTGAGGTCCTCGGAGTCGTCGGCGCTCGAGGCGCCCGTCGCCAGGCGCTGGTGCAGG
>JAJFFA010000750.1 GCA_021776885.1 Planctomycetota bacterium | reverse complement strand
CGATGACATCGCTCCCCTGGCGCCCTTGGCCCTCGCTACCCCGAGCCCGGCCGCGGCCAGCGCCGCGCCGCTGCAAGCGACCGAGAGCGCGACTGCCGCCGAGGCGCGTGCGGGTCTCGGGCGCGCCGTCGATTTTCTGCTCGAGACCCAGAACGAGGACGGCTCGTGGGGCGTCAAGGCGCCCGACTGTGTCTTCGACCTGGGCTATGCCCCCGATTCGTTCCAGGCCTGGCGCATCGCGGCCCATGGGCTGGCGTGCCTGGCTCTGGCGCGGGTGGACGAGGACCAGCTGCGCCGCGCGGCCCTCGAGCGCGCCGTGCGCTGGCTGCTCGAGGTCGAGCTGTCCGGACGCCCGAGCGACTGGGACATCGACCACGTCTGGAGCGCGCTCTACGGCTTCGTCGCCTGCGTCGACCTGGCCCGCGATCCGCGCTTCACGGGGGCGGACTGGGCCGCGGACCTCGACGCCCGCGGCCGCGACTTCGCCCGGCTCCTGCTGCGTCACCAGGCGGCCTCCGGTGGCTGGGCCTACTACGACGACCCGCCCTTCGACCGCACGCCCACCTGGGCCACCAGCTTCTGCACGGCCCTGGTCCTGCCCTCCCTCGAGGCCTCGCGCGAGCTGGGCTGGGGCATCGACGCCAAGGTGATCGCCCGGGCGCGGCGCTACGTCACACGCTGTGCCATGCCCGGCGGTGCCTTCGCCTACGATCTCGACCCCGTACCGCGCATCGCGGGGGTCGAGCACATCAACCTGATCCAGGGCAGCCTGGGGCGCACCCAGGTCTGCCTCTGGGCCCTGCTCCGGGCGCCGGGGTCGGGCTATGGCGTCGAGGACGCGCGGGCCGGCCTGGAGGCGCTGTTCGAGCACCACGGCTACCTCGACCACGCGCGCACGCGCCCGATCCCCCACGAAGGTTTCCACGCCAACGCGGGCTACTTCTACTTCTTCGCGCACTATTACGCGGCGCGGCTGATCAGCCTCCTGCCCCAGGCGGAGCGCGAGAGCTGGCACGCGCGGCTGCGCCCGCAGCTGCTCAAGACCCAGCAGGCGAGCGGCCGCACCAGCGACTTCCTCGACTCGAACTACATGATCACGGCTTCGACCAGCTACCTCGTCCTGGCCCTGGCCGAAGGGCTGGAGCGCGCGCCGGCGCACGACGCGGCCCCCGTGCCGGGCGCTGGCAGCGATATCGAGAGCGGCGACCCGCAGGCCGAGGTGCCGCGATGACCACGCCCCAGGCCTGGCTGCGCACGCAGCTCGACGCCGTCCTGACCCCGGAAGCGCGGGGCTGGCTCGAGACGCACCTGGCGCAGGTCGCGGCGGGGGCGGACGACGTGCGCTTCGCCAGCCTGCTCTCCCTGGCCAGCCGGCACACGCCGCGCGGCCCCCTGGCCCCCGACGGGCCGGCCCTCGAGGCGGCCGGGGCGGCTCTCGAGGGCTGGAACCCGGAGCGCTGGGATCGGCTCGAGGCGGTGCGCGTCTCCTTGATCCTGGCGCGCCCGGACCTGGACACCCAGGCCGGGGTCGAGGGCATCGAGGAGGCCTTCCGCTACGCGGACGAGGGTGAGGCGCGGGCGCTCTACAAGAGCCTCGCGCTGCTGCCCGACGGCGCGCGCTTCCGCTGGCGTGCGGGGGAGGGTTGCCGCTCGAACATCGTGCCGGTCTTCGAGTCGGCAGCCTGCGACTCGCCCTTCGCCTGCACCCACTTCGACGACGTGGCCTGGCGCCAGCTCCTGATCAAGGCGGTCTTCATCGGCGCGCCCCTGTGGCGCGTCTTCGGCCTCGACCGGCGCCTCTCCCCCGAGCTGGCACGCATGGCCCTCGACCTCGCTGACGAGCGCCGCAGTGCCGGCCGCCCGGTCCAGCCCGAGCTCTGGCTGTGCCTCGGCGCCGAGGGGGGCGAGCGCGGCCTCCAGAGCCTCGAGCGCGAGCTGGACCCCGCGAACGCGAGTCGCGTCGGGCGCCTGGCCGCCGTCCTGGGCCTGGCCCGCGCGGGCCAGCTGCCGCGCCTGGCCCGGCGGGTCGAGGCCGAGGGCGACGCCGAGGTCGCGACCCTGACCCGCGCCGTGCTCGCCGGCCCGCCGGCGCGCTACGATGCCTCCGCCTTCCGTTCCCTCGCCTCCAGCGACTGAGCCCATGCGATTCTTCGATCCGCACATTCACATGACGAGCCGTACGACCGACGACTACGAGGCCATGGCGGCCGCGGGCGTGCGCGCCATCGTCGAGCCGGCGTTCTGGCTGGGACAGCCGCGCACCCACGTCGGTGCCTTCGTCGACTACTTCTCTAGCCTGGTGGGCTGGGAGCGCTTCCGCGCCGCGCAGTTCGGCATCCAGCACTACTGCGCCATCGGTCTCAACTCGAAGGAGGCCAACAACGAGGGCCTGGCGCGGGAGGTGCTCGAGCTCCTGCCGCGCTTCGCTCTGAAGGAGGGCGTGGTGGCGGTGGGGGAGATCGGCTACGACGAGATCACCGAGGCCGAAGAGCGTGCCTACCAGGCCCAGCTGGCCTTCGCCGTGGAGCACGACATGGTCGTGATGGTGCACTCGCCGCACCGCGACAAGAAGCGCGGCATCCTGCGCTCCCTGGACGTCGCGCAGGAGGTCGGCGTGCCGATGGAGAAGCTGGTGATCGACCACAACAACGAGGAGACCGTCGAGGACACCCTGGGGCGCGGAGCCTGGGCCGCCTTCACGATCTATCCCCACACCAAGATGGGCTCCGCGCGCATGGTCGAGCTGGTCAAGCAGTACGGACCGGAGCGCATCATCGTGGACAGCTCGGCCGACTGGGGCGTCAGCGACCCCTTGTCGGTGCCCAAGACCGCCAAGCTCATGCTGGACTCGGGCATCGACGCCGAGGCCGTGCGCCTGGTCACCTGGCAGAACGCTCTCGACGCCTACGGGCAGTCGGGTCAGATCGACGTGGAGGGGCTGCTGGCGGCACCGGTCGTCGACCAGACGCGGCTGTTCCACGACAACTCGGTGCTCCGCGGCCAGGAGCCGAGGGTCGACGCCGCAGTCCCGAACTGACGCCGTGAGCCGCTCTCAGGCGGGCGCAGCCAGTCCCAGCAGGCGGCGCGCGTTGCCCGCGAAGATCGCGGCGCGCTCAGCCTCGGAGAGCCCCAGGTCGTCCAGCAGCTCGGCCTGCTGATCGCGCCGGTCCGCGCGCCAGCCCGCCGGGAAGACACCCGAGTCGGTGCCGAACAGGATGCGCTCGTGGCCGAAGACATCCAGGGCGCGCTCGAACACCTCGGGCAGCTCGAGGGCCAGGGGGCCGTGGGGCTGGGTGCGGGTCCAGCCGTTGGAGGACGAGGTGTCGACGAAGACGTTCTCGCATTGCACCCCGGCCATCAGGGTCTCGCGCAGGAACCCGGCGCCGAAGTGCGGGATCACGAAGTGCGCGTCGGGGAAGGCCCCGGCCGCGGGCACCACGCCCAGGGGGTTGGCGTAGGACAGGTCGTAGACCTTCGGCAGGCCCAGGAGATCGCGCAGCTTCACGACCAGCAGGCCGCAGTGCACGTAGGCCACGGCCGCGTGTCGGTCGAGGACCTCGAACACGGCCCGTGCGGCGTCATCCCCGGGGTGGAAGTGGTGCAGGGCGGGGAACAGCAGCACTCCGCCGAAACCCTTGGATCCGACCAGGGTCTCGACGCGCTCGACGACGCCGTCGGCCGTGGGATCGACCACCGCCATGGGCGTCATGCGCCCG